>NZ_AYZJ01000027.1:0-61239 GCF_001436615.1 Lacticaseibacillus camelliae DSM 22697 = JCM 13995 | reverse complement strand
GGTAGAGCACCTGACTGTTAATCAGGGTGTCGTCAGTTCGAGCCTGACATCCGGAGCTAAAAATGTCAGCCCGTCAGGCTGGCTTTTTTGTTCTCTGGATGATTCGATAGCACAAAAAGCGTCCAGTCGCAATTGCGACTGGACGTTTGCGTTGACTACTGTTCTGGAACATTGATGCTGTGATCGATCACGCTGCGGCCAGTGGCGTAATCATAACGAATGTCAGACTGAACGTTGAAAATGTAGACATTAAAGTCCAAGCCGCCATCCGACTTAGCTTGTAACCAGTATCCGCGCGGCATCAATTCTTGACCACGAAATACGGTCGTGACGCGGTAAATGACTTTTGCGCCGTTCTCGAGGGCTTGGCGAACCTGTTCCTCGTATGGCTGCATCAGGACTTGATTGGCAAATTCTGTTTGTGTCGCCAGGTTCTTCGGATTATCGCTGGAGCCCAAGGCACCTGCCTGAAAGTGCCCAGTGACACTGAGGTTGCCTGACAGGGTGTAGGCAATTAGGTGCCCCCGGTTTTGGCGGTTGACGCGTTTGCCATCGATGATGACGTAGCGGTTGTGCCAGCCAGTTGGTTCGAAGTTTTGGCTGGGCCGCCCCGCAGAATGGATCAACGTCTGCCGGTTGAGATAGCCGACGTTGGTGGTGGTGCGATTTAAACTGTCCAAGTTGCCGTAGAGAATTTTGGGGCCTGCCCAGTCGCTCATATTTAGTTGCGCGTGATCATGACCCACGGTAATGACAGGCGTTGAGCCGTTTTTGTAGTCCAGTGCCGCAAGATGCTTGTAGTTGCCGGTCTGATTTTGCGTCTGAGCAGCCGGGGTGAACTGAGCGGGTTGGTTCTGGTTGAGCTGTCTCGCGCCCCATGCCACCAAACTAACGATGACAGCAACGGTGAAGCCCAGCGTTCTCACCATGCTTCTTCTTTTTCGCATGCGAATCCTCCTCAGGGCATTAGTTTAGCATAGGCGCACTAATTTGGCCCAGATGATTGGCAACCGGCACGTGTGGCTAACCGTGGTAGAAGAGCGGCAGACACGCGACTAGTTGCCGGCTGACCTTGGGCGAGCAAAGAGAACGTAAAAAGGGGTTTACACCGCCTTTTTGCTCCTGTATAATTACGTTTGTTGTCATGAAACTCATGCCGTCTTAGCTCAGTTGGTAGAGCATCGGTATCGTAAACCGAGGGTCGAAGGTTCGAATCCTTTAGACGGCATTTTGATAGGATCTATAGTAGGACACAAAAGCGGAAACCCCGTATAATCGGGTTTCCGCTTTTTCTAACTGGACTAATTTCTAAAAAGTGGACAGATTTGGACCAACAATGCCCACTGCTACTGATTGCTCTGCTCATCGTCCCGAAACCTGAGACGTTCCTTATCCTCGGCAGGCGCCACAATTGGTGGGCCCTGCCAGAAAAAGACATCCAGACTGCGGTCTTCGTACCGCTGATAGGTGATCTGAAGGTCGTCTAAGCTTTTTTGCATAACGGCAAAATACACGGACAGCGGCGCGGTGTCGAGGCGCCCGGACAGCACCAGCAGATATTTCAACATGTTTTCGAAGGTGTCCTGGGTCAACCCGATGGTGATTCTGAACTGCATGTCGATGTAAAGCAGATCGGCAGTGTCGCGAACGATCCCAATTTTTTCAATCGGAAAACCGCCAAAATTGCCAGCGTCCTGCAACGTATAGACAATGTGCTTGGCCTGGCCCTTGGTGAAAGCAGGCTTATTGAACATCAGGTGCCAAAGCGCCATGGTGCCACGACCTTTCTATGCTATAATCATGACCAACGGAGGCGGATCATGAAAAGATTTAGGCGTTTGATAATACTTCTGACTGTTTTGTTCGCTGCTGGCGGCTGTGCCAAGAAGGCCACCAAGCCGGCGTCCAGTAGTTCCAAGACGGTCATCACTAGCAGACAGTATACCACACAGCAATTGCAGGCGCGGTACGTCAAAGTCGCTGACGTGGTGATCAAGCCGCTCAATCAGGCGAGTTACAAGCAGTCCGCGGAGACAATCAAAGCTAGCGTGAAAACTGGCCAAGCAAAGCTGAACCAGATCGCGTTACAGCTCGCGGATAATCAGTCCAACCCGGCGCTGACTAAGGCGCTGCAAAGCTATGTCAAGGCGGCGCAAACGACGCTGACGACGATGGTCGGGACGGATCAGGCTGCCTATAATACTGCCAGCAAGAACTTCTTTACTCAGTGTCAGACGCTTGGTCAGCGCGATTTCGGTGGGCAACTCCCGCAAAGCGTGATCGATTACAGCAAGCGCACGCAGGCAGCAGCCAAAGCAAGCAGTAGCGACAGCACGAGTTCAAGCAGCAGTCTACAAAGCGCAGACAGCAGTTCGGCCTCCAGCAAAAATGAATAAATATTATTTTCTCATTCGCAGCGCTTACAGGCTCATAAACGCCTAATGCGACACCTCTGGCTGAATCCGCTTCAACGCCCTTGATCTTCGGGAAGCATTCACGACAAGGTTTAGCGATTGGGGCTTTATGAGAGGATCGATGAGAAAACAGTTTGACATAAAAAATTCAGTTTGAGTGCATAATGATTCGCGCTTATAATGTTTCCTTGTATTCTCAGCAACCTCTTGCAATTGACTAGGGCTGAGTGAGAGAGGAAGCATTTTTATATGGAAAAACCAACTAAAGAAAAACAATTTCTGGGCCATCCGCGTGGGCTGTTGACCCTATCGATGACCGAATTTTGGGAACGGTTCTCGTACTACGGGATGCGCGCCATTCTCATCTACTACATGTATTATTCCGTTGCCAAAGGTGGGCTGGGCTTCAGTCAGGCGACCGCGCTGTCGATCATGTCGATTTACGGCTCGCTGGTCTACCTGAGCTCCACTATTGGCGGCTTCATCTCCGATCGCCTGCTCGGTGCGCGTAAGACCGTGTTCTGGGGCGGCGTGCTCATTATGCTCGGCCATGTCCTGCTGAGCATGCCAGCAGGGGCGACCGCCTTGTTTGGTTCGATCATCCTGATCGTCCTGGGCACAGGGCTGCTGAAGCCCAATGTGTCGGAAATGGTCGGCAACCTGTACAGCGAAAAAGACATTCGTCGCGACTCCGGCTTTTCGATTTTCGTGATGGGGATCAACTTCGGGTCACTGTTGGCACCGCTGATCGTGTCTTGGTTCCAGGCCAAGTACAACTTCCACGTCGGGTTTTCATTGGCCGCCTTCGGGATGGCTGTGGGCTTGATTTTCTACGTGGTGGACGGCCGGAAGTACATTAACTCGGTCGACAATCAGGCGCCGGATCCGATCAGTTCGGATGAATTGCGGCCGCTGCTGGGCAAAATTGGCATTGGCGTGCTGCTCGTTGCGATCCTGCTTGCGATTATGGGCGTGACAGGTTCGCTGAACGTGACGAATGTCATCAGCCTGATCACCATTTTTGCTATTGCAGTACCGATCGTTTACTTCTGGATGATGCTGCGGTCAAAAAAGGTCACCAAAGTCGAGCACTCCCGGGTTTGGGCGTATGTGCCGCTGTTTCTGGCCTCGGTCATTTTCTGGGCGATTGAAGAGTCCGGCTCTTCTGTGCTGGCTGTGTTTGCCGCAAACCAGACCCAGCTGCATTTTGCCGGGCTTCACATTTTGCCCGGCTGGTTCCAGATGCTGAACCCATTATTCATCCTACTTTACGGGCCGATTTTTGCCCGCTTGTGGGTCAAAATGGGCGAAAAGCAGCCCAGCTCGCCGAAGAAGTTCTCCTACGGGTTGGTGCTGGCCGGGCTGTCCTACCTGGTCATGATGCTGCCGCTGATGGTTTCCGGCATTAGCGCGCGGGTGTCACCGCTGTGGCTGGTGCTGTCATGGGCAATCGTGGAAATCGCGGAAATGTTGATCTCGCCTGTCGGTCTGTCAGTCACGACTAAGCTGGCGCCCAAAGCCTTCGCGTCGCAGATGATGAGCATGTGGTTTTTGAGCGACGCGGCCGGGCAAGCAATCAATGCCCAACTGGTGCGCTTCTACACCCCGGGCACCGAAATGGTTTACTTCGGTATCATCGGTGCGCTGACGGTCGTGTTTGGCCTCCTGATGTTGTTCATCGTGCCGCGGATCGAGAAACTGATGCAAGGCGTCAACTGATTCTCGCTGACAAAAGTGTCCTGGGGGCCATCACTGGCCTGCTCAGGACACTTTTTTTCGCATGGCGATGACTGAGCCTGATTGCGTGGCCGCGCTCGGAGCAGGTGGCGTTGGGTTGCCGGGTGGAGTTGACATTGGCAGCCGATTGCCGTCAAGATAACCATAGGCCATGCGGTGTCGCGCCGCCATCCGGCAGGCCGGAACAGGAGGAATCGAGATGGTCAAGTTAGCTTTCAGCGTCGACAATCATTTTGATGTCAATCATATCGATGCCCAAGTGGCAGTGGCCAAAATTGCTGGTTATTTGCTTGCTAACCACTATCAGGTTTACGTGAACGCCGGCGACAGCTTCAACGATTTTACGATGACCTTGTGGTTTTACCAGCAGCTGCAAGCGGCAGTGGGCAATGCCGTGACGATTCGGTACCTTGCAGGAAATCACGACTTAGTCAAGAATGTCTCTTACCAAACCGCCCAAAGCGCCGTGTCGCCCCTGTACCTCCATGAAAAAGCTTTGGCGGTGCCAGGCACTGACACGGTGATCATCGGCAACAACGGCTGGTACGACTACTCGTTGGCACCGGCAGCCTTGCAGGCCAGCGGGGCGGATTTTGCCCAGTGGAAGCGGGCTTATTGGATCGATTCGGCAATCGACCAGCCGGTTTCTGACCAAGAACGCATGGCGCGGGTGCTTGCGACCACCCAGCAGGCACTGGGTGCCGCGGCAGGGCGGCGGGTCATTTACGTGACCCATTTTGTGCCGACCCCACTGTTGATGGCGTACAGCCCTGCGCATCCGCGCTGGCAGATGGCCACTGGCCTGATGGGGTCGCGCCACCTTGGCGAGCTGCTCGAGCGGTTTGAAGTGGCCGATGTGGTGTTTGGCCATCTGCATCACCGCGATCGGCCGGTGGTCGCCAATCACACGACGTATCACCACCAGCCGATGGGGTACGGACTGCGGCGGCTAACGGAGTGGCGCAGCGACGATTGGTTTGCGGAGTGGCAAAGCACGCTTGTGACGCTGCAGGCCTGACGAAAAACAAAAAGGCGTTGCGCGGCGTGGCAATTTTTTGTATGCTAAGTGTCGAGATTCTTGGAGGATTAGCGAAGAGGCTAAACGCGACGGACTGTAAATCCGTTCCTTCGGGTTCCTAGGTTCGAATCCTAGATCCTCCATTTGGGGCCGCCAGGTTGGCGGCTTTTTTTGCATCAAGACAGTCGAAGGAGGAACACACATGAAACTTGGTTTTATCGGGGCCGGTAACATGGCCCAGGCAATCATTGCAGGGTTGCTGAAGGCGAAGGCGCTGGCGCCTTCAGATATTATCATTCACGGCGGCCACCCCGAAAATTTTGAGCCCTACGCGGCGCGCACTGGCGTGACTGCCGTCGCCAGCAACACCGCGGTGGCTGAGGCGGCCGACTGGGTGGTGCTGGCGGTCGCACCGGCGTTGGGCCAACCGGTCTTCGCCGAGGTGCACGACACTTTAGTGAAGCGGCCGATTCCGGTGCTGTCCTTGCTGACAGGGGTTGATCTGAAGACCCTGGCGGCTTGGGCCAACACGCCGGTCCCGTTGGTGCGGGTGATGCCGAACCTCAACGTGGCGCTGAACGCCGGCATGACAGCGTATGTGGCCAACGAGGCGGCGGCTCAAGTGCTGCCTGACGTGGTGGCCCTCCTGAGCCGGCTGGGCGAAACCATCGCGCTCCCGGAAAAAGATTTTTCCACGTTTGTTGCGTTGGCCGGCAGCTCGCCTGCTTTTGTTTACATGTTCATCGATGCGCTCAGTCGCGCAGGCGTGAAGTACGGTCTGACCAAGGCGGCTGCCACCAAAATCGCGGCCCAGGCGGTCAGCGGTTCCGCGCAGATGGTGCTCAGCAGTCGGGACAGTCCGCTGGACCTGGCCGATAAAGTTGCCAGCCCCGGCGGCACGACGGTGGCGGGGATGCTGGTGATGGAGGCTGCGGGCTTTATGCCAGCAGTGGTCGCTGGGGTCGACGCCACGATTGCCAAGGACCGAGAGTAACTTCTGGCGCCGGCCTGAAGGCGCAATTTTTCCGCCCCCTTGTAATTTAGGTCTATACCAGTTAAAATATAGGTATCATTGGGACGTGGCCTAGCAGACCAGGGGAGGATGAAGATTATGGAAGCACCGGTATACATTCAGATCCACAATCAAATCAAGAAAGAAATCGAAGCTGGCAAGTGGCAGATCGGTGACCGCATTCCGAGTGAACGCGATTTGGCCGTTACCTTCAACGTGTCGCGGATGACCCTGCGGCAGGCGATCCAGACGCTGGTGGACGAGGGGATCCTGGAGCGGCGCATTGGGGCCGGCACGTTTGTGGCCAACCAAAAGGTCCAAGAGCGCGTGTCCGGTGTGACCAGCTTCACCGACATCATGATTGCCCAAGGCAAGCGCCCCTCGAGCAAGACCATCTCTTATCACGTCGCCAAGCCCTCCCTTTCTGAAAGTGAAAAACTAAAGCTTAAGGACGGGGACCAGGTGCTGCGGATGGAGCGGATCCGATTCGCGGATGATGTCCCGATCAGTTTTGAGGTGGCCACAGTGCCGTACGATCTGGTCAAGGATTTTTCCAAGAGCGAAGTCACCAAGTCCTTCTACCACACGCTGGAGAAAAAAGGCGGCTACGTCCTCGGCGGCGCGCAGCAAACCGTCAGTGCGATGACCGCCTCCGAGCGGATTGCGGAGTACCTGGCGATCAAGCGCGGGGATGCGATCTTGCGGCTGCGGCAGACCTCATTCCTGCAGGATGGCAAGCCGTTTGAGTACGTGCGCACCCAGTACGTAGGCGAGCGCTTTGAGTTCTACCTGGAGCGCTAAGGTACTGAATGTTAAGACTGATTAGCGAAGGCCAAGCGTAAAAGCAGCGGCCTCGCTTTTTTGTTATAATAAAAATCATTCTTACCCAAGACAGTCGCACGGCAGCCCCGCGCGCAAAGGAGCAGACAATGGATTATGCGGACGACAGTTTAGTCTTGCATACAGACTTTTACGAACTGAACATGATGTACACGTACTGGCAGCAAGGAATTTCGGAGCGTAACGCCGTGTTTGAATGCTACTTCCGCGACTTGCCGTTCGGCAGCGGCTTTGCCGTCTTTGCTGGCCTTGAGCACGCGGTCGATTACCTACAGCATCTGCGGTTCACCGATTCCGACCTGGCCTACCTGAAGGAATCCACCCCCTATCCGCAGGGCTTTTTGGACTATCTGCGGGATTTGAAGTTCACGTGCACGGTGCGCTCAGCCGTTGAAGGAGACCTCGTGTTCAACAACGAGCCGATGATGCAGGTGGAAGGTCCGCTGGCTCAGGCCCAGCTCGTCGAAACGGCACTGCTGAACATTTTGAATTACCAGACGCTGGTTGCGACCAAGGCGGCGCGGATTCGGGCCGTGGTGGGCGATGATCCATTGATGGAGTTCGGCACCCGGCGTGCGCAGGAAACTTCTGCGGCGATTTGGGGCACCCGCGCCGCGTACATCGGCGGGTTCAATTCCACGTCCAACGTGCGCGCCGGCAAGCTGTTCGGCATTCCGATTGCCGGCACGCACGCGCATGCGCTGGTGCAGGCCTACCGCGACGATTACGAGGCCTTCAAGGCCTACGCAGAAGTTAACCACGACGTCACCTTTTTGGTCGATACCTACGACACGCTGCGGTCCGGGGTGCCGGCGGCCATTAAGGTGGCCAAGGAAATGGGCGACAAGATCGATTTTCAGGGCGTGCGCATCGACTCCGGCGACATGGCCTACATTTCCAAGCGCGTCCGCCAGCAGCTTGACGAGGCCGGGTTCACCCAAACCAAAATCGTGGCCTCCAATGACTTGGATGAGAACACGATTCAGAACCTCAAGATGCAAGGCGCCAAAATCGATATTTGGGGCATCGGGACCAAGCTGATCACGGCTTACGACCACCCGGCGCTCGGGGCGGTGTACAAGTTAGTATCGATCGAAGACGAAAGCGGCAAGATGGTGGATACCATTAAGCTTTCTTCCAACGCCGAAAAAGTTTCCACGCCGGGTAAAAAACAGGTCTGGCGGATCACCCGGCGCTCCAACGGCAAGTCGGAAGGGGACTTCATCGCGCGCGACGAAGAAGAGGTGGCCGGCCAAGACGAGCTCTACATGTTCCATCCCAGCTACCCGTACATCAACAAAACCGTCAAGGACTTCAACGCCCGGCCGGTGCTGCAAACCATTTTTGACCATGGCGAGCTGGTTTACCAGCTGCCGACGCTCGACGCGATCCGTGCCTTCTGTCTGCAAAGTGTCGACTCGCTGTGGGATGAGTACACGCGAGTGCTGAACCCGCAAGAGTACCCGGTTGACTTGTCTCAGCAGTTGTGGGATGACAAGATGGATTTGATCAAGCACGTCAAGGTCAAGGTGCAAAAACAGCAGTTGTAACCAAATTGCGACCGCATACCGGCCCAACTTTGAAGGAGAATATTATGCGTCCATTACAAAAAGAAATTATTGCCGCGCTTCACGTGCAGCCCACCATTGATCCGGAAACCGAACTGCGGCGCTCAGTCGACTTTCTCAAGCAGTACATCAGTCACTTTCCGGCGCTGAAAACCTATGTGTTAGGGATTTCCGGTGGCCAGGACTCGACGCTTGCCGGCGCCATGGCGGAACGGGCGATGACCGAGCTGCGCCAGGAAACCGGCGACCAGGACTACAAGTTTATTGCGGTGCGCCTGCCTTACGGTGAACAGGCCGACGAGGCCGATGCCATGGCGGCAATCGCCTTTATGCACGCCGACGAAACCATGCGCGTCAACATCAAGGATTCGGTCGACGCCATGGAACAGGCCGTGGCTGCGAACGGGCTGACCGTTTCCGACTTCAACAAGGGCAACATGAAGGCCCGCGCCCGCATGATCGCGCAGTACGCCATCGCCGGTGCCCGCAGTGGGGCCGTGGTGGGCACTGACCACGCGGCTGAGGCGGTCACCGGGTTCTACACCAAGTTCGGCGACGGCGGGGCCGACGTGACCCCGCTGTGGCGGCTGAACAAGCGCCAAGGCGCCGGCATTTTGAAGCTGCTGGACGCCCCGGCGCACCTTTATGAAAAGGCGCCGACTGCCGATCTGGAAGAGAATCGGCCGGCACTGCCTGACGAAGTGGCGTTGGGCGTTTCCTACCGTGACATCGACGACTACCTGGAAGGCAAGGCCGTGTCCGATCAGGCCGCCGAAACCATCGAAAGCTGGTACCAGCGGTCTGCTCACAAGCGGCACCTGCCGATCACCGTATTCGACGACTTTTGGAAATAGTGCTTGCTCAAAAGTAGTTAATTAGTTATACTTATATTACACATAAGGGAGTAACTAACGGCGCTTGCCGTGGTCATGTCATCAGCTAGGCAAAATTCTGGTGTGACCTGAAACTGTGAGACTTATGCTGCCATGAGGCAGTGTAAGTCTATTTTTTTACTTAACATGGTAAGCTTAAATTAGTTGGTCGCTAAAGGAGGAAAATTAATTGGCAGAGCAAAAGGCGTTCTACGCCATCACGAACGATGAAGCACTAAAGCGGCTCCAGACAAATGAGGAGGCAGGTCTCAGCGCACAAGAGGCGCAGACCCGCCTGGCGCAAAACGGGCCGAATGCTCTGGCCCAAGGCGAGAAGAAAACGCTGTTGCAGCGCTTTTTGGATCAATTCAAAGATTTCATGATCATTGTGCTGCTGGTTGCAGCCCTGATTTCTGGCTTCATTGTCCACGAATGGGCCGATGCCCTGATCATCTTGGCCGTGGTCATTTTGAACGCCGCGTTCGGGGTGTTCCAGGAAAGCAAGGCCGAAGAAGCCATCGACGCGCTGCAGAAAATGTCGACGCCGAACGCGCACGTGCGCCGCGGCGGTCAGGTCGTGACGATCCCCAGCTCGGAGCTGGTGGTCGGCGACATTGTCCTCCTGGAGGCCGGCGACGTGGTGCCGGCAGATTTGCGCTTGCTGGAGTCTGCCAACCTCAAGAGCGAGGAGTCGGCTTTGACCGGCGAATCGGTGCCGGTAGAAAAGCAGACAGCGCCTTTGGTTGGCGATGACATCGGCATTGGGGACCGCACCAACATGGCCTTCATGAACTCCAACATCACGTACGGGCGCGGCGTTGGCGTCGTGGCCGCCACGGGGATGCAAACCGAAGTTGGCCGCATTGCCGGCATGCTGAACGCGGCGCAGGAAACGACGACGCCGCTGTCCGAAAACCTGAAGGCACTGGGCAAAACCCTCACCATCATGATCCTGGTGATCGCGGCGTTTGTGTTTGCCGTGGGCGTTTGGCGCGGCGCGGAGACCCTGCCGGAAATGTTCTTGACCGCGATTTCCTTAGCCGTGGCCGCGATTCCGGAAGGGCTGCCGGCCATTGTCACGGTAATTTTGGCCCTGGGGACCCAGAAGCTGGCCAAGCGGAATTCGCTGGTTCGCAAGCTGCCTGCCGTTGAGACCCTGGGTTCCACGGAAATCATCGCCTCGGATAAAACAGGCACGCTGACCCAAAACAAGATGACCGTGGAAAAGGTTTACTACGACGGTCAGTTGCACGATGCCAAAGAAGGCGTGCAGTCGGCAAACCCACTACTGCGCATCATGAATTTTTCCAACGACACCAAGATGCAAGATGACGGGCAGTTGCTTGGCGACCCGACCGAAACGGCGCTGGTGGCATACGGGCAGACACAGAATTTTGATTTGAAGGCGGAACTGAAGGCCGAGCCGCGAGTTGCCGAGGTGCCGTTCGATTCCGAACGCAAGCTGATGTCCACCATTCACCAACTCCCGGATGGCCGCTACCTGGTGGCGACCAAGGGGGCGCCAGACCAGCTGCTGAAGCGCACCACCCAGCTGGCGGTCGGCGGCGAGGTGCACGAGATGAACGCGGCGGATGAGGCGACGATTCTGCGCGAAAACACGGGCATGGCCAAGCAGGCTCTGCGAGTGCTGGGGGCCGCGTATAAGTACCTGGACACGCTGCCAGATTCGGTCAACTCCGACACGATTGAGCAGGACCTGATCTTTGCTGGCCTGGTCGGCATGATCGATCCGGAACGGCCGGAAGCCGCTAAGGCGGTAGCGGACGCGAAGGCGGCAGGCATTCGACCGCTGATAATCACCGGTGACCATCAGGATACCGCCGAGGCCATTGCTGGGCGCTTAGGCATCATCGCGCCTGGGGATGACGCGGCCGTGATCACCGGCGCTGAGCTGGACAAGCAAAGCGATGAGGAATTTGAGAAGAATGTCGACAAGTATTCGGTGTACGCGCGGGTGGCGCCGGAACACAAGGTGCGGATCGTGAACGCCTGGCAGAAGCGCGGCAAGGTGGTCGCGATGACCGGGGACGGCGTGAACGACGCGCCGGCCCTTAAGGCGGCCGACATCGGCATCGGCATGGGCATCACCGGGACGGAAGTGTCCAAAGGCGCTTCCGACATGGTGCTGGCCGATGACAACTTTTCCACCATCGTGATTGCCGTCGAGGAAGGGCGCAAGGTCTTTTCCAACATTCAGAAAGCCATCCAGTACCTGCTGTCCGCCAACCTGGGTGAGGTCCTGACCCTGTTTATGATGACAATGCTGGGCTGGGACCTGCTGGCGCCGGTTCACATCCTGTGGATCAACCTAGTCACCGATACTTTCCCGGCCATCGCGCTGGGCGTTGAACCCACCGAGCCCGGGATCATGAAACAAAAGCCGCGCGGCCGCAAGTCGAACTTCTTCACCGGCGGCGTCGGTCAGGCCGTGATTTGGCAGGGCATTTTGGAAGGCCTGCTGACTTTAGGTGTGTACTTCATCGCCATTACCTGGCCGATCCACACCACGAACGCGGCGATTCACGCCGATGCGCTCACGATGGCCTACGCCACACTGGGGCTGATTCAGCTGTTCCACGCTTTCAATGTGAAGTCGGTTCATCAGAGTCTTTTCACCGTTGGCTTCTTCCGCAATCGGACCTTCAACTGGGCCATTTTGCTCAGCGGCTTGCTGCTGGCGGTTACCATCCTGGTGCCGGGCTTCAACGGCTTGTTCCACGTGACCGAGCTCGACGGTTTCCAGTGGGCGACCGTGCTTGGCGCGGGGGTCGCGATGATTGTGATCGTCGAAGTCGTGAAGTTTTGCCAACGCCACCTCAAAAAGGGGTAAACTGGTTTTCAGGAGGATTTTCAAATGAATAAAAACCAGCAAAAAATGGTCCACTTCAGCAACGTCATGCAGCAGGTCATGGGCGGCACTGAGGAGGAACAGAATCTGCTCAACCCCAAGTTCACGGCGCTTCGCGAGGCCATCGACGCCGGCACTATCGCCGATTTTGACCCGCAAACTTACGGTGCCACCCAGCAGCTGTTTGAAGACGGCACCGAGAAGTACGGGGAGCTGCTGACCACCTTGGCGAATACCACACCGCCAGCCCGGTTCATCGGCACGCACAAATTGCTGGTGGCGGCCTATCGCGATTTCGTCGCCGGCTGCCAGGCGATGACAGCGAGTCTGAAAGATGGGCCGCAAAGCCTTGACGTCGAGGCGTTTAATGCCGCCGAAAAAGCCCAAGACGCGGCGACTGAGCGCATCATGACGCAGCTGAGCAAGATCACGCGGATCGCCTAGCAAAAAAAAATTCGCCAAAGCCTTGACACGGTCCGGCGAGAAACGTATTCTCAAATTAATCATTTAAGGAGGAACGCCATATGACTAACTTCACTACCCAGATTAATGTTCGCTGGCAAAGCCAACACTAGGTAGGTCGCTGACACGACCTGCCAGACGCAGGTTGTGTCTATGTTGGCGTTCAGCACGTGTGTCCGCATAGACTCTGAACTTTTGAGTTTGTGCGGATTTTTGTTTCGGCAGATCTCCGCAGCCTGCGCGGTTGGATCTGCCTTTTTGATTACTTAGGGGGAATTCAGATATGAAACGTATGATTGGATTGATCGTCGTCCTGCTCGGCTTTCTCGGCTTCGCGTTCGTCACAACCGGGAAACCGCAGGCCGAAACGAAGGCGGAGGTGCCAACTGTTGGCATCCTGCAGCTCATGAGCCACCCGGCGCTGGATGCGATCCATAAGGGCATTATTAAAGGCCTCGATGATGAGGGCTACACCGTGGGCAAGAACGTGAAAATTGATTTTCAAAACGCTCAGAATGACCAGAGCAACATGAAGACGATGTCTGAGCGCTTCGTCAACGAAAAAGCGGCTGCAATGGTCGGCATCGCAACACCTTCCGCGCAGGCTCTGGCGGATGCTTCAACGAAGATTCCCATCGTGCTGGGGGCGATCACGGATCCCAAAGGGGCTGGCCTGGTCAAGAACAACGCTCGGCCGGGCAACAACATCACCGGGGTTTCGGATCAGGCGCCCATCAAGGCGCAGCTGAAGTTGGTGCGGCAGATCATGCCGCAAGCGAAGGTCCTTGGGGTGATCTCCACATCAAGTGATTCCTCTGCCCAGGTGCAGGCGAAGATGGTCACGAAAGAGGCGCCCAACGAAGGCTTTACGGTCAAGAACTTCACGATTGCCTCAACCAACGATCTGCATCAGGTGGCCGCGCAAATGGTGACGCAGGTCGACGCGATTTTCGTCCCGACCGATAACACGATCGCCTCTGCGATGCCGACGCTGGTCCAGGTGGCCAACACCCAGAAAATTCCGGTGTTCCCAACTGTTGACACTATGGTCAGGCAGGGCGGGGTCGCAACGTTAGGCTTGAACCAGTTTGACCTTGGGGTGGAAACCGGCAAGATGACCGCTGCGATTCTTAAGGGCAAGGATCCGGCCACCACGCCGATTCACTTCGCCAAGAAGGGTGAGCTGATTGTCAACCTTAAGCAGGCCAAGGTCCTGGGCATGACGATCCCGCAGTCGGTGATCGAAGACGCACGTAAGAATGGGACGGTGATTGAATAATGATGGGCTTAGGAGTTTCCGCCATTGGGCAAGGCTTGTTGTACGGTTTAATGGGCGTCGGGCTGTTTTTGACCTTCCGCATTCTGGATTTTCCGGATATGACGGTTGAAGGCACGTTCCCGTTAGGCGCAGCGGTCACTGTGGCCGCAATCTCTCACGGGGTGACGCCGCTGCTGGCGACCCTACTGGGGATGCTGGCCGGTATGGCGGCCGGGGCGATCACCGGGTTTCTCACCACAGTCGGCAAGGTGCCGGTGCTGCTCGCCGGCATTCTGGTCATGACCGGGGCTTACTCGGTCAACCTGCGGATCATGGGGCGGTCGAATCTGTCGCTGCTGAACAAGCCGAATTTATTCGGTGCCAAGTTTCTGAAAGCACTGCCGCCATATTTCGACAGCGTGGTCGTGGGGTTGATCGTCGCCGTGGTGGTGGTCACCCTGCTGATCCTGTTTTTGAACACGCAGTTGGGCCAAGGCTTCATTGCTGCCGGGGATAATCCCACCATGGCGCGCAGCCTGGGCATCGCGCCGGCGCGCCAGGAAGTGCTGGGTCTGATTGTCGGCAACGGCCTGGTGGCGCTGTCTGGTTCGCTGATCGCGCAAAACAACGGGTACGCGGACGTCAACATGGGCATCGGGGTCATCGTCATTGCGCTAGCCTCGATCATCATCGGCGAGGTACTGTTCGGCGAGCTGACTTTGAGCCAGCGCATGGTCGCCACGGTACTGGGGAGTATCTTGTACCGGTTCGTGCTGCTGCTGGTGCTGCGCCTGGGCTTTTCGCCAAACGACTTGCAGCTGATCTCGGCGATCGTCCTGGCAATTCTAATCATGATCCCGGCCTTTGAGCATCGGTTCAAGATTCGGCGCGTACTGAAAAATGGGGTGAAGACAAATGGCTGAAGCACAATTAACATTGAGTCACGTGGGCGTCAACGTCGCGGTGGGTGAGACCTCCCGGGCGCTGCTCTCAGATATCAACTTGACCGTCGCACCGGGGGATTTCGTCACGGTGCTGGGCGCGAACGGGGCCGGCAAGTCCACGCTGTTTAACGCCATTACTGGGGATAAACCGGTGTCCGGCGGCACCATTACGCTGGCCGGCGAAAACATCACCACCGCGCGTCCGGAGCACCGCGCACGACTGATCGCGCGGGTGTTTCAGGACCCGAAGATGGGCACGGCGCCGCGCATGACTGTTGCGGAAAATTTGCTGCTGGCAAGTCGCCGCGGCCAGCACCTGACGCTGAAGTTACGGGGGCTAAAGGGCCGCATGGCCGAGTTTTTAGCCCTTGCCAAGAAAACCACCAACGGGCTCGATCAGGCACTGGACAAGCCGACCGAGGAGCTGTCGGGCGGGCAGCGTCAGGCGCTCAGCCTGTTGATGGCCACGATGAAAGAACCGGCACTCTTGCTTTTGGACGAGCACACCGCGGCGCTGGATCCGCATACCAGTGCCGAAATCATGACCTTGACGGATTCAATCGTGCGGCAGGAAAAACTGACCTGCCTGATGATCACCCATCAGCTCGAAGAGGCGCTGAAGTATGGCAATCGGCTGGTAGTGCTGCAAGATGGCCGGCTGGTCGCCGATTACGCCGGGGCTAAAAAGGCGGCACTGACGCGGGAGGATCTGCTGCAGTACTTTGCCTGACCGGGAGGAAAAATGTCGAACCAAGAACTTCAAGCGTTAGTTGAACAAGTCAGCCTGAAGGATTTTCACCGCCCGTTTGTGCATCAGGCGCGATTTAATGGGCGTTTGCGGACCACCGGCGGCCGCTTTCACCTGCCGGATGAGAACTTGGACTTTAACCTCAGGTTGTTTGATGCAGCCGATTCGCAAGTCCAGCTGGGCATCATCAAGCACGAGCTGTGCCATTACCACTTGTATCGGGCACACCGCGGTTATCGCCATCGTGATGCCGACTTTAAGCACCTGCTTGCCGCGGTCGGCGGGCTGCGGTACGGCGCCGCGCCTGGGGCCGACTAAGCCGCCCAAGTATCTTTACCAGTGCTCGGGATGCGGTCAGCTGTATCCGCGGCAGCGCCGGCTGAACCTGCGCCGATATGCGTGCGGCCGGTGCGGTCATCGCCTTGTGGCCGTCACACCTGCCTGAGCGATTGGCTAAGTATGGCAGTGAAAATCGGTTTTGCCGTTGACAATGAGCCAGCGGTCCCATATACTATTTCTTGTGCTTCTTAGCGTCATGCGGGTGTGGCGGAATTGGTAGACGCGCAAGATTAAGGATCTTGTGATCATTATCGATCATGAAAGTTCGAGTCTTTTCACCCGCATCATTGAACGCCGCACGAGTCCGGTATCGCGTATCGCGATGCCGGGCTTTTTTTGACGTTTCGGCCTTAATATGACTCAACAGTCGCGCCCCAGATCAGGTTCGCCGCCCAAGCCAACTGGGAAAGTGTCAATCCTGGTAATCGTGCATTTTTGCATGTACACTAGTCCTGTTGTTGGGGTAGTGGCGAATAACAAATGCGCGACCGCCGCTCGATGAAACTGGCCTAGACTGTAACAGACGACAATAAAAAATAACGCTAGTACTCATTAAACAATGGCTTTTTAACATTTTTGCCGCGCTTATTTGACCTGTTGCAATGAGGTGTCAAATAGCCTGAAGGGTAATTGATCATTGATATGAAGCCGTTTTGATTGGTCATTGGCGCAAACTTTTGATCATCATCGGGCGTTACGAATTTATTTATAAACTTTTCTTTTCTCTTGACGTCCTACCCATCAGCAGTCAAAATGATTGACGGGGAAACTTTTTAATACTGCAAGGAGTGTTTGTAATGAGGAGAAAAGACTTAACCGGCCTTCAGTTTGGCCGGCTAACTGTGTTGACGTTTGCCGGCGCCGCCAAGAATGGCAATGCCATGTGGCTGTGCCAGTGTACCTGCGGCAATAAAACTGTGGTGGATGGTTATCGGCTGCGCAAGGGGACCACGACGTCCTGCGGCTGCTACCGGCGCGAAGTCATGCGCCAGGCGATCCGCAGTAATCCGAAAACTGCCGCCAAGATCGGGCAAAAGGATCAGTTTGCGGCGACGGAAGGGGTCAACCTGACTGCCACGCTCAACCTGCGCTCGTCTAACCAAAGCGGGGTGACCGGGGTCTCCTTCGATAAGCAGGCGGGCAAGTGGAACGCGCGGCTGTTCTTCAAGGGCCACTTGGTGTTGAATCGCAGCTTTGTGTCCTTTGCCGAGGCGGTTGCGGCGCGTCACCAAGCCGAGCGGACTTACCTGGTCCCGTTGCTCGAGCGGCTCGAGACCGCCGCTGCCCCTTGCCCTGTGGCCAGCGTCAGATTCGCGGCCGCAAACGAGCCAGAGCAGCCGCTAGTCTCCCGCGAGGCCTGACTCTTTTTGACAGTTTAAAACGGCGTTGAGCCGTTTTTTTGTATGCTTTTATCTGTTTACGGGGTAAACTAGTGGCAACAAGATTTGGGAGGTGCAGTCAATGCGCTCTAATCACTCAACCAACACAATCACGCTACTCGGCATTTTCGGCGCGCTCATTATCCTGCAGGCCTATGTGCCGATGGTGGGTTACATTCGGCTGTTTCCGGCGTGGCCGGCCATTTCGACGATCCATCTGACGGTGATCCTGGCCGGGGTGTTACTCGGCGTCCCTGGCGGCGCCGCGATGGGCCTGCTGTGGGGTGGGGTGAGCTTGTTTAAGGCCTTCACCGCGCCCGGCGACCCGATGACCCTGCTGCTGTTTCAAAATCCCGTCATCGCCATTGTGCCGCGGGTCGCGGTCGGCATCGTGGCGGGTCTGGTCTTTAATGACTTGTTCAAAACCGTGCGCAGCGGCCGCGGGGCGACAATGAAACTCAGTTTGGCTGGGATTTGCGGGGCTTTGACTAACACGGGTTTGGTCATTTTCTTCACGTGGGTCTTCTTCGCCCAACGCGCCAGCAGTGTCGTCCCCGGCGCAAACGCGGGCAATTTGGCGTTCGTCCTGATGGGCACATTTGCCATCAACGCGATTGCTGAGGCGGCGATGGCGGCGGTCGTTGTCCCAGTGCTCGGTCAGGCGCTGCTGGCGGTCCAAAAACGGCGCCGAGCCAAATAATCCTGGTGCCCTAGGACACAGATTAAATTCAAAAAAAACACTTCGTCACCACGATTCGGTTTTAGAATCGCGATGCCGAGGTGCTCGCACGGGCCATTATGCCATTGCTGGTTTGTTCGTCAGGTGCAGCTATTTCATTTTCCGGACGGCAGTTTGCAGTGCGGCGACATTCTGACTGACCGTCTGCAGGTTGGCTTGGACAATTTCTGCCTGCTGACTCAGCGAGCTGGTGTACTCATTGAGCCGACCCAGCGCCTCGTTGATGGTCGCAGTGTCATCTGGCGCTTTTGCCACGGTTTCAAAAAAGGTGGTTTCCGCGGCAGTCATTTCCTTGTAATAGGTATCAAAGGTGCGGTGGTCGAGTTTGGCCAGCTTCAGGCTGCTCAGCGTGTCGCTCAGTGCCGTGGTCGGAAGATTGGCGTTTTGCTGCGAGTTCGCTTTGGTCAGCGTGGTCGTCGCCGTTTCGATGTCGGTTTGCGCGCTTTCCAGTTTCTTGTACGCCTTGCTGCGGCGAGCGATCAGATCGCTGACCGCCCCTTCGTGAGCGAAGTCCTGGCTGTGATCTTGCGCGTAGGCCTTTTGGAACGTGGAGGGGAAGGCGGCGGCATCGCCGTCGATGACGGTGAGCTGCTTGCTTTGGACGGTGACCTGGCTGTTCAGCGTCCGCGCGGCTGACTGCAATTGGGCTTTTTGGTTGAACCCAACGCCAGAGCAGCCGGCGAGAAACACCAGTCCCAGTAAGAAAATGCCAATTTTTTTCACGTGCCCACCCCCTATGGGTCCAATGTTAATCGATTTGCCGCTCAAATACTAGCGCGATCATACCGGCCCATGTTCGCTAGCCGTTGCAGTCTGGTAAAATAGAGTCGAGGTGATACGATGGACGATCAAACGTTATTGGAACTAGCTGCCATGACGCTGCAGACCCGCCGGGATAAAGGTGAGGCCATTTTGGCTGCCAAGCTGCACATCCCGATCGCCGCCGTGGCGTCAGGGGATGCTGCGCTGACGGCCAAGCAGCGCGATGGCCTGCGGTACCTGTTCACTGACTACGAATGGATGCTCGCCCAAAAAATCGTGGTGCTAAACGCGACAACGCCGAGCGAGGAAGGGGTGGCCTGGCGCTTCCAGGAGGCTAAAGCCACGATTGCGCAGGCATGGCTGCGGCAAGCCGGCGTCAAAACGGTGGTCAAGCAGGTGCAAGACGAGGCCGGCAGTGCGGCCCATCTGCAGATTCGCATGGACTACGGCAGCCACGGGCTTGTTGACCTGCTGGACTTCATTGTGCCGGCCAAGGACCTACAGAAGCTTGAAACCAAGCAACTGACTCTGCTTGAATGGACCAAAAAACAGCTGCCGGCGCCGAGTGAGTCTGACTGATGGCCAAACGCCGTAAAGGGTTGCCAAGGCCGCTGTGGCTGCTGCTGGCCGGCGCATTGATCATTGTTGCTTTGGGCGCCACGCTGAGCTTGCGGCCCAAGCCGTCAGCGCCTTCGCCGCAGGCCGATGCGCACGCCGCGTTTATTAAACGGCTTGCGCCATACGCCCAGACGCTGCAGGGGCAGTACCAAGTGCTGCCGAGTATCACGCTGGCCCAGGCCATTTTGGAGTCGGACTGGGGGACTTCCACCCTTGCGAAGGACTACCATAATCTGTTTGGCATCAAGGATGATGATCCGGCGCATTCCCAATTGCTCAAGACTCAGGAGTACCAAGACGGCAAGTGGGTGACGGTTGAGGCGCGGTTTCGGGTGTATCCCAGCGACCAGGCGTCGATGAAGGCCCATGCTGAGCTGCTGGTCAACGGCCCTCAGTGGAACCCGCATCTTTATGACGGCGTCCGGCAGGCGACGGACTACCAGGCTGCGGCGAAGGCCTTGCAACGTGCGGGGTACGCCACGGATCCGACGTACGCGGATAAGCTGATTCGCCTGATCGACACCTACGATTTGAGCAAATACGACCAGTGATTCGCGTTTTTGCTAAGTTCTTGTGCCTCTTTCAAAATATTCCCGATAATTTCGCTAAAAGACGAATTATCGGGATTTTTTTAAAGGGGCCGTTCTGACCCGAGATTATCCCGTATTCATTGTGCCGCAAGGCCGAACGGTAATTTTGTCAGCAAATTAGGCAAGCAAAAAGTCACACATTCGCCCCGGCGCAAATTGTGAAGGACCCTGAACTATGTTAGAATTTGTGCAACTAAGTGCGGCAAACCGCGAAGAAGGATGGGGAGTAGCAGTGAAATTACTAGAGGATCGGATCAGGCAGGACGGACAGGTATTGGGCGCGGATGTCCTTAAGGTAGACAGCTTTTTGAATCACCAGATCGATCCGGATTTAATGGCAGCGCTTGGCACCGAGTTTTACCAGCGGTTCAAGGACGTCCCGATTACGAAGATCCTGACCGTCGAAAGCTCCGGCATCGCGCCAGCGCTCGCGGCTGGCATGGCGTTTCACAAGCCGGTCGTGTTTGCGCGCAAGCACAAGAGCCTGACGCTGAAGGATCACCTTTACACTGCTGAGGTCTATTCCTTTACGAAGAAGACGGCCAACACGATCGCCATCGCAACCAAGTTCCTCGGCCCAGATGACCACGTGCTGATCATCGATGACTTCCTTGCCAACGGCCAGGCGGTCGAAGGCCTAATCGACATCATCGCCCAGGCCCAGGCGCACCTGGAAGGGGTCGGCGTCGTCATTGAAAAGAGCTTCCAAAAAGGCCGCGCGCTGCTGGACCAGCGTCACATTCACGTCGAGGCGCTCGCCCGCATCGCGGCATTTGAAAATGGTCAAGTGATTTTCAAAGAAGACTAGGAGGACGCGATGAAACAGTCTGAGTTATCCGCGCCCAAAGCCGCAGTACTGGGCATTCAGCACCTGTTGGCCATGTACTCGGGATCCGTCTTGGTTCCGATTTTGATTGGGTCGGCCCTGCATTTTTCCAGCGAGCAGATGACCTACCTGGTGTCGATCGACATTTTCATGTGTGGGATCGCCACGGCGCTGCAGGTATTTGGCAACAAGTTCTTCGGCATTCGGTTGCCGGTCGTCTTAGGGTGCGCGGTGCAGGCCGTGGCGCCACTCATCATGATTGGGCAGAAATTCGACATTCAGACGATGTACGGGGCCATCATTGCGGCCGGCGTTTTTGTTTTTCTGATCGCCGGGCCGTTCGCCAAGCTGCGCCGACTGTTTCCGCCGCTGGTGACTGGCAGTTTGATCACGGTAATCGGTCTGTCACTAATCCCGGTGGCGTTTCAGAACCTGGGCGGCGGCAACGTCGCAGCCAAAAGTTTTGGCTCAGGCGCGAATTTGATCGTCGGGATGTTCACGGTGCTCCTGATTTTAGCGTTCAATGTCTGGGGCAAGGGGTTTGTGCGTTCAATCGCGATCCTTATTGGCCTGATCGGGGGCTCGGTCCTCGGCGGGCTGATGGGCATGGTGTCTTTTCGGCCGGTGATTGAAGCCAGTTGGTTCCACGTGCCTACGCCGTTTTACTTCGGGGTGCCGCACTTTGAGTGGAGCTCCATTTTAACGATGATCCTGATCTCCTTGACCTCCATGGTCGAGTCGACCGGGGTGTTTTTCGCGCTGGGGGACGTGGTCGACCGCAAGATCGAAAGCGCCGATTTGAAAAAAGGCTACCGTGCTGAGGGGCTGGCCGTGATGCTGGGCGGCATTTTCAACACCTTCCCATATACCACGTTTTCCCAGAACGTGGGGCTGGTGCAGCTTTCGGGCATTAAGACGCGCAAGCCGGTGATGTTTTCCGCCATGTTCTTGGTCCTGCTGGGCCTGTTGCCCAAAATCGGGGCGCTGGCCACGATCATCCCGAACCCCGTGCTGGGCGGGGCCATGCTAGTGATGTTCGGCATGGTGGCCGTGCAGGGAATTCGAATGCTGCAGGAGGTCGATTTTCACGACGACAAGAACCTTTTGGTCGCCGCGATTTCCATCGGGCTGGGACTCGGCGTGACCGTGCAGCCCCAGATCGTTCAGGCCCTGCCGAAGACCCTGCAGCTGTTGTTCTCCTCTGGGATTCTGCTGGCGAGCGTTTCTGCCGTTGGCTTGAATCTGTTGTTTAACGCTAAAACCCCACCGGCCGAGCTGCCAGAATCTGACGGCCTGAATGAGCAGGCTGGGGCACAGGCACGAAAGGGCGACAAACATGACTGATTTTATTCAACCCGGTGCTGGGATCGGCATTATCGGGGGTGGCCCGTTAGCCTACAGCATGGCAGGCGCGGCCAAGGCAATGGGGATGAACACCATCATCCTTGCCCCCAGTGAAAGCGACATTGCGCTGTCGCTGGCGGATATCCCGTTGGTTGGCAAGGCCACGGATCCGGCGGCTTTGGCGCGGCTCGCCGAAGTGGCCACGGTGGTGACGTTTGCCAACGAAAACGTCGACGGCAACGCCTTGCAGCAGCTGACGACGAAGCACCAGCTGCCCTCCGGTGTCGACATTTTGTCGGTCACGCAGGACCGCTATTTGGAAATGGTATTTCTGGATGATCTCAACGTCAATATACTGCCTTACGCTCAAGTTGTTGGCCCCAGTGACATTGCCAAGGCCATCGAGTCAGTTGGGCTGCCGGCGATCCTCAAGCCCATTCAAAAGGACATGGGGGCGGATCAGCAGCTGCGGCTGACGAGTCCCGATGATGTTGCCCACGCTCAGCAGTTGCTTCAGCAGCGGCCGTACATTCTTGAGGCGTGGCTGGATCACCCGACCGAGTACGCGGTCACCGTGGTCAAAAACGGGGACGACATCAAGGTTATGCCGGTGGTGCAAACGGTCTTCGCGCATCATCAGCTGCAGGCGGCGTTCGTACCGGCTACTGGCGGCGATGCCGTGCACCAAGAGATCACCCGCGTGGCCAAACTGATTGCCGCGCACCTGAACTACACCGGCGCGTTTGGCATTGAGCTGTTCATGACGCCTAACCAGTCGCTGTATGTCAAGCGGCTGTATCCGGCCCCACAACTCACCAACCACGTTCTGGCCAGCACCACCGGCTTCAGCCCGGTGGCGATGCACATGCGCGCACTGCTTGGCTGGCCGCTGCCTCAGTTAAAGTTGCTGCGGCCAGGCGTGATGATTCCGCTGCGGGCAGAAGATGCGGCAGCGGCAATGACCCAAGTGCGGATCAAGCCGGAGTGGCAATTTGAGTTTTACCCCAGTGGCGATGAGCTGATTGGGATGATGACGATTTACAAGCCGCTGGTCGAGGCTGACCAACTGCTGGATGCAACGGATCACTTTCACTTGAACCTGACAGAGGAGGACTAACATGATCGATCGGTACAGCCGGCCCGAAATGGCCGCCGTGTGGACAGAAAAGAATCGTTACCAGGCCTGGCTCGAGGTTGAGATTCTGGCTGCTGAAGCCTGGAGTCAGCTGGGAGAGATTCCAGCGGCCGATGTGAAGGCCTTGCGCAAAAACGCCAGCTTCACGGTTGAGCGCATTCACGAAATCGAAGCGGTCACGCGCCACGATGTGGTGGCCTTCACGCGCACTGTTTCGGAGTCGCTCGGGCCCGAGAAAAAGTGGGTGCACTTCGGCCTGACCAGCACCGACGTGGTCGACACGGCACAGGGCGCCGTGCTGAAGCAGGCGGACGTGATTTTGCGGGCCGACCTGGTCGCGTTAATGGACGTCGTCGGCCGGCGCGCCAAGGAGTTCAAGCACACGGTGATGATGGGCCGCACCCACGGGGTCCACGCCGAGCCCACCACGTTTGGGCTGGTGCTGGCCACTTGGTACTCCGAACTCAAGCGCGATCTGAAGCGCTTTGACGATGCGGCGGCCGATGTCGAGGCTGGCAAGATCTCGGGCGCGGTCGGGACGTTTGCAAACACGCCGCCAGCCGTTGAGGCTTACGTCTGCGAGCACTTGGGCATTCGCGCTCAGGAGATCTCCACACAGGTCCTGCCGCGCGACCTGCACGCGCACTACATCCAGACTTTGGGTCTAATTGCGACGTCGATCGAGCGCTTTGCGCTGGAGATCCGTCACCTGCAGCGCACCGAGGTCCATGAGGTCGAGGAGCACTTTAATCCCGGCCAAAAAGGCAGCTCGGCGATGCCACACAAGCGCAACCCAATCAGTTCCGAAAACGTCACCGGCTTGGCGCGCATCATTCGCGGCTACGCGACACCGGCGCTTGAGGACGTTCCGCTGTGGCATGAGCGCGACATTTCGCACAGCTCGGCTGAGCGGATCATGCTGCCGGATGCCACCGGGCTGCTTGATTACATCCTGCACCGCTTCACGGGGATCATCACGAATCTTGACGTCTTCCCGGAAACGATGAAGGCGAACATGCAAAAGACGCACGGTCTGATCTTCAGCCAGCGCGTGATGCTGAAGCTGATCGAAACCGGCATGAGCCGTGAAGCGGCCTATGATTTGGTCCAGCCTAAGACCGCGCAGGCCTGGGATGAGCACCGCGACTTTCGGCAGCTGCTGGAAGCCGATCCGAAGGTCACCAGCCGCCTGGATCCCTCGGCGCTGGATGACGCCTTTGATTACCACTACCACCTGCGCCACGTGGATGAGATTTTTGAGCGCATTGGGCTGGGTGACGACTAGAAGCTGAGCACTTGGGCTCACACAAGGCCGCTGGCGATCGTCAGCGGTTTTTGTGTGACGTGAGCGCTTGCAAAGCCAGTTGCTTTTCGGTAGGCTGAATGCGAATGGAGTGGGACAAATGGACGTCGAGGAAGTTAAACAACTAGTACAAAAGCCACTGGCTGAAGACCTGTGGCCAAAGCAGCTGACCGCTGCCGTGCGGCTGCTGGCGGCCTTTGCTGGCGGGGACCCAGAGCAGATCACCAGCAGTTTGAATGAGGATGGCGCGTTGGTGCTGTCGCTGCAGGGCCTCTGGCCGCGCGCCATTGCGCAAGGCGTCCCGATGCCACTCGTTTCGCAAGTGATCCAGCCTCGCGGCCCCAAGCCAGGGCAGGCGGCGGACCGGCTGCTGCGGGGGATCCTGAACAGTTACGTGTTGGCGCTGCGGGATCTCACGCAACTGCCCAAGACGCTTTATCCGCGCTGGCGCGATATTCGGCAGATTCAAAACCAGCTGCTGGCGCTGCAGGCGATTTTGCACCAGTGGCGGCTGGATGAGGACGCGCCTGCGGTCCGCGCGACCCTGTACGGGCCGGTTGCCGGCGGCACGCTAAAGGCCGCGCAACAGGCGGGTGTCAAAGTCACGCAGGCCAAGCTGGCCAAGCCGTGGCTGCACGGGTTTCTGGGGACTTTGCCGATGCCTGCGATCATCGTGGGGGTGCGCAGCCAAGGCGGCCGGGCCGGTGTCGGCCAGCAGCAGGAGGTCCTCGTGCGCGCGCAAAACCTGGTTCACCGGCAGTTCCCCCGCACGCGCTCGGCGGCCTTAAGCCCCGGCGAGCGTGAGGTGCTTTACGGCAAGACGGCCGTGACCGACTTCACGGCGTTTGACTTGGAATTTTCCAGCGGCAATGCGCGGGAAGGCATGTTCATCACCGAAATTGGGGCGGTGAAGGTCAAGGCCAACCACATTGTGGACACGTTCAACGTCTTCGTTCAGGTGCCGGCCCGGCGGCATTTGAATATGTACTCCCAGCGCGTCACCGGGATCCACGAAGACACGCTGAAGCAGTACGGGTTGCCCGCCAATGAAGCAATTCGTCAGTTTGTCGACTTTATCGGCACGGACAGTCTGCTGGGCTTTTCCATGCACGGCGGCGATCTGCCAGTCCTGCGCCGCCAGTTTAACCTGTATCCGCAGCCCTACCGCCTGATCGATGTGGCGCTGCTGGCCAAGCAGTCCGGGCCGATGCCGGGCAACCCCGAAGTCAGCCTGACGACCTATCGCCATTACCTGGGCCTGAGCCTGCTCGCCCATGGCGCCTTGTACGACGCCGTCACCACTTACGCGCTTTACGCTTACCTGCAAGACTCGGCGCGCGACCCCGCTGCGCTGGTCGCGGAATTCGACCAGGTGTTTAAAGCCACCAGCCTAAAGCCTGGCGTGCTGGGCGACTGATCAGGGCAACTAGGAAAGCCCGCCGGTAAAATTTTCGCGGGTCGCGCGCCTGGGGCCCATGCGTGCCTAAACCCTGTTAAAGCCCGTTGTGAAGCCGTTTTCGCGTGCTACCGCCGCTGTATTGAGGGCGGATTTTTTGGTACAATGGGAAAAGCAAAGACATAGCAGGAAGGACGATATCATGGCGAATGCACTACTGAAAGGCATGAACGACAAACAATCCGAGGCGGTGCTGGCCACCGAGGGGCCACTTTTGATCATGGCCGGCGCCGGCTCGGGCAAGACCCGCGTCTTGACCCACCGCGTCGCGTACCTGATCGAGGAAAAAGGGATTAACCCGTGGCGCATCCTGGCCATCACTTTCACCAACAAGGCAGCGCGCGAAATGAAGGAGCGCATCGCCAAAATGCTTGACCCGGAGCTTGCTAAGGACGTCTGGGTCTCGACCTTCCATGCGCTGTGCGTGCGCATTCTTCGGCGCGACATTCAGAAGCTGGGCATGAACCGGGCGTTCACCATCGCCGACCCGGCCGAGCAGAAAACGCTGGTGAAGCACATTCTGGCCGACTTGAACATCGACCCCAAGCGCTACGATCCCAAGGCGCTGCTGGCGGCCATTTCCAACGCCAAGAACGACTTGAAAACGCCTGAGCAGTATGCGAAGTCTGCCGGCAC
Organism: Lacticaseibacillus camelliae DSM 22697 = JCM 13995; assembly: GCF_001436615.1. Taxonomy (NCBI): domain Bacteria; kingdom Bacillati; phylum Bacillota; class Bacilli; order Lactobacillales; family Lactobacillaceae; genus Lacticaseibacillus; species Lacticaseibacillus camelliae. Next base: position 34,370 of record NZ_AYZJ01000027.1, on the reverse strand, counting down.
CCCGTTTGAGCAGACGACCGCGACCGTGTACGCCGAGTACCAGAAGCGCATGCGTTCCGACCAGGCGCTGGATTTTGACGACCTGATCATGCAGACCATCATCCTGTTTCAAAAGGATCCGGAGACGCTGAAGTTTTATCAGAACAAATTCCAGTACATTCACGTTGATGAGTACCAGGACACTAATGAGGCCCAGTACCAGCTGGTGCACATGTTAGCCGACGGGTACCGCAACCTGTGCGTGGTTGGGGATGCCGACCAGAGCATTTACGGCTGGCGCGGGGCCAACATGCAGAACATTTTGGACTTCAAGAAGGATTACCCCGATGCCCAGGTCGTGCTGCTCGAGCAGAACTACCGCTCGACCAAGAACATCCTGCAAGCGGCCAACGATGTGATCAAGAACAACAAGAAGCGTCAGGTCAAGACGCTGTGGACCGAGAACAAAACCGGTGACAAGATCACCTACTACCGGGCGCAAAGCGAGTTGGACGAGGCCTATTTTGTCATCAAAACGATTGAGCAGGACATCCGCGTTGGCAAGCGCAAGTATGGTGATTTTGCCGTGCTGTACCGCACCAACGCTCAGTCCCGCGCGATTGAAGAGGCCTTTGTCAAAAGCAACATTCCCTACAAGATGGTCGGCGGTCACAAGTTCTACGACCGTAAGGAAATTAGGGACGCGTTGGCTTATTTTCGGCTGGTGATCAACCCGGATGACGACATGAGCTTCAACCGGATCGTCAACGAGCCTAAGCGCGGCATCGGGGACACGTCGATGGAGAAGCTGCAGGCCTTTGCCACGCAAAACGGCTGGTCGCTGCTGGAAGCGGCGCAAAACGCCGAGCTGTCTGATGTTTCGGGCAAGGCGCGCGGCGCACTGGCCAAATTTGGCAGCACCATCAAGCAAATTCAGGCCAAAAAGGACAAGGGCACGGTCACGGACCTGATGCAGGCCATTCTGGATGATACCGGCTACCTGCCGACGCTGAAAAACGCCGGCACGGTCGAGGCGGATACGCGCATTGAGAACTTGCAGGAACTGCTTTCCGTCACCCAGCAGTTTGACGAGCGCTACGAACCGGAAGACGAAAACAGTGACATTTTTGTCGACTTCATCGCCGACTTAGCGCTGGTGTCGGACCAAGACGAGGTCGAAGAAGACGCCCAGGAGGTCACGCTGATGACGCTGCACGCCGCCAAGGGCCTGGAGTTTCCAGTCGTGTTCCTGGTGGGCATGGAGGAGGGCCTGTTCCCGCTTTCGCGCTCAGCCATGGACGAGAAGGAAATGGAAGAGGAGCGGCGACTGGCGTACGTTGGCATCACGCGGGCCAAGTCGAAGCTGTACCTGAGCAACGCTTATGCCCGGATGCTGTATGGCCAGCGGCAGAACAACCCGCAAAGCCGCTTCATCGATGAGATTGAGCCGGAGCTGCTGGAAACCGTTGGGCAGCAGGCGCCAAAGTCGAGTTATCCGTTCGACCGCGAGGCCAATCGCACGGCGCGGGCCGTGACGCCAACCTACTCGCGGCACCCGCAAGGCACGCGGGCCAAGGTGGTGGACAATGCCGGGGCGCCGACCAGCACGGCCGGCAAGGTGACCTGGACCGTCGGCGACAAGGCTGAGCACCGCAAGTGGGGCATCGGCACCATCGTCAAAGTGTCTGGCAAAGGCGACGACCAGGAGCTGGACATCGCCTTTCCGGACATGGGGGTCAAGCGACTGCTGGCGGCTTTCGCCCCGATCACCAAGCACGTCGATTAGACAGGAGGCAGCGAGATGGCAGAGCAGGACATTGCAGCAATGACGCACAGCGACGCGGCCACGGCGGTTCAGCCGCTGGTCGATCAGCTCAACCAGTGGCGCCGCGAGTACTATGACCAGGACGCCCCGACTGTCGATGATCACCAGTACGACATGGCCTACCAGAAGCTGCTGGCCTTGGAGGCCAAGTTTCCCGATTTAGTGCTGCCGGATTCGCCGAGCCAGGCGGTTGGCGGCAGTGTGGACACCGACTTTGCCAAGGTGCCCCACCCGATCCCGATGCTGTCCATGGGGGATGTCTTTTCCCTTGAGGAGCTGCAGGAGTGGGCGGAGCGGCTCGAAGGCGGCGTCGAGGAAAAGGTCGACTACAACGTCGAACTCAAAATCGACGGGCTATCGCTTTCCTTGGTTTACGAAAACGGCAAGCTGGTGCAGGGCTCGACGCGCGGCGATGGGAATGTCGGCGAGGACGTCACGGCCAACGTGATGACCATCAAGGACATCCCGCACCAGCTGAAACAGCCGTTGAACATCGAGGTGCGCGGGGAGTGCTACATGCCCAAAAAGGCGTTTGCTAAACTCAACGCGGCCCGCGAGGCCCAGGGGCTGACCACGTTTGCCAACCCGCGTAACGCCGCGGCAGGGAGCTTGCGGCAGCTCGACCCCAAGGTCACCAAGGCGCGTGAGCTGGCGACGTTTATCTACACGCTGATCGATCCTGAACGCTTCAACGTCACGACGCAACACGACGCGATCGCGTTCATGCAGGACCTGGGCTTTGTCACCAATCCGAGCTCGATCACGACAGGCGATTTAAAGCAGATGGACACTTACATCGCGGACCAAACCGCGGACCGCGACGGCTTGGCTTACGGCATTGACGGCATTGTGGTCAAGGTCAACAGCCTGGCTTTGCAGCAGGAGCTGGGCAATACGGTCAAGGTACCGCGCTGGGAGATCGCGTACAAGTTTCCGCCGGAGCAGGCGGAAACCGTGGTCCGAGACATTGACTGGACCATTGGCCGCACAGGGGTCGTGACCCCGACCGCTGTGATGGATCCGGTGCCGCTGGCCGGCACCACAGTTGCTCGCGCCACTTTGCACAACGCGGACTTGATCGCTGAAAAGGACATTCGTATCGGCGACACCGTGCTTTTGCATAAGGCCGGCGACATCATTCCCGAGGTTTCAGCCGTGGTGCTGAGCAAGCGGCCAGAAGGTGCGGTGCCGGCCGTGATCCCGACCGCGTGTCCCTCCTGCGGCCAGCCTTTGGTCCACATCGATGGTGAGGTCGCGCTGCGGTGCATCAACCCGATGTGTCCGGCGCAGGTCCAAGAGCAGCTGACGCACTTTGCCAGCCGGCTGGCGATGAACATCGACGGCCTCGGTCCCAAAATCATCGCGCAACTGCAGGCCAAGGGGCTGGTCAAGGACGTTGCCGACCTGTACCATTTGACCGCGGATGACCTGAGCACGCTGGATAAATTTAAGGAAAAGTCCATTAATAATTTGTTAAAGGCCATCGACAATAGTCGGCAGAACTCCGTGGAACGCCTACTATTTGGCTTAGGCATTCGCCACGTCGGCGCGAAGGCGGCCCGCTTGCTCGCCGAACACTTTGGCGATATCGAGACGCTGATGGGCGCGGATGAGGCAACCATCGCCGACGTGGCCAACATCGGGCCAACCATCGCGGCAAGTGTGGTGCAGTACTTTCAGCGTGACACCGCGCAGGCGTTGATTGAGGACTTTCGCGAAGCAGGCGTCAACCTGACCTACAAGGGCGGCGCACCGGTGGCAACGGATTCCTTCTTCTCCGGCAAGACCGTCGTGATTACAGGCTCCTTTGCCGCGTTCACGCGGCCGGAACTGACGGCGAAACTGCAGGCGCTGGGGGCGAAGGTCACAGGGTCGGTTTCCAAGCGGACGGATTTGGTGGTCGCCGGGGAGAAGGCCGGGTCGAAATTGACCAAGGCCCAGACCCTGAACGTGCCGGTGATGGATGAAAAAGAATTACAGACGAAACTATAAGTGAGGCATTGGTTGATGAAGAAAATTCTGACTGCGGCATTGGTCGCAACGGCAGTGCTGCTTGCGGCCTGCGGCAACCTGAACTTTAATTCGGGCACCAGCGGGACCACCGGCTCAAGCAGCACGAGCAAGTACACGACCACCGGCACCTCGGACTCCGGGACCTACGAAGGGGTCATCAAGGACGGCCGCTATCAGACCTCGAGCGCCCGCGGGCTGCAGCTGACGCAGAATCAGCAGGACGGCAATGCGTTCAACATCAAGAGCATGGAGGCCGGCCTGCAGGAAATTTCCAAGAAGCAGTTTGCCACCTCTAAGTATGTGTTCGAAGAAGGGCAACTGCTCTCGACGGCGACCACGAAGAAGTGGTTGGCGCACCGCTCTAGCTCGGATCAGGATGGCCTGAACCCGAAGAGTAACAGCAGCACTGACCCCAACAAGCGCGTGCCGACGTACCTGCAAACCATTTTGGAGCAGGACTACATGACCCAAAGCGGCTCGTCAATGAGTCTGGGCGGGGTCTCGATCGCGCTGGGGATGAACGAGTACGATTACTACGAAAAGCAGCAGTATGGCGCCACTTACACCACGCACATCACCGACGCCGCCATGACGCAGCAAGGCCGGCGCATGGCCAAAGAGGTCGTGGCGCGGGTCCGCAAGATGAAAGGCGTCAGCCAAGATACCCCGATCGTGATCGCACTGTACAAGCTGGCGGCGCGCGACTCGCTGGTCGGCGGGACCTACTTTGATTACGTGGTCTCCACGTCCGGCGACTCGCTTCAGAGCTGGAAGCCGGTCAATCAGCAGAATGAAGTGCTGCCGACAGTCGACAACAAGAAGCCGATCAACCAGACTGTGTCGGATGATTTTAATAATTTCCAGAGCAACGTTGAGAACTTCTTCCCGACGCTGGCCGGGGTCACGGCGCAGGCGCACTACGAGGATAACCAGCTGGCCGGCCTGAATGTCACCATCAACACGCAGTTCTACGGGCTGACCGAGATTCAAAGCTTCACGCAGTACGTCAGCTCAATGGCGTCCAAGTATCTGCCAAGCGGTGTCAAGATTCAAATCACGGTGCAGGCGACTTCGGGTCCGCAGGCCTTCCTGGCACGCGACAGCGGACAGAAGGACTTCACGACCCACGTGTTCGATAGTTACTAAGCGGCGGCAGTCCAGGGCAACCTGGGCTGTTTTTGTGAAAAAATGCGGCCTGCGCGCGGGCCTGCAGTGTTCGTATGGTAAACTAAAGTGATTAAATCCCCAAGCAAAAGCGAAGAAGGTAGAGAACATGATTTCAAAAGACAGTGTGGCGCATGTTGCCGGATTGGCGAAATTGGCCTTTTCGGAAGACGAGCTGCAGCAGTACACGGCCCAACTCGATGAGATCTTGAACATGGTCGCACAACTTGAGACCGTCGATACCACGGACGTGCCTGTGACCACCCAGAGTATTCACCTTGAAAATGTGATGCGCGAGGACGTGGCGCAGAACGACACCGACGTGAAGGCGCTGCTTTCGAACGTGCCGACCAAGAAGGGCACGCTGATTCAAGTGCCGTCGATCATCGATAAGGAGGACGATTAAGCCGTGAGTTACTTCAATCTGGATATTACCAAGCTTCACGAGCAGCTCCAGGCGGGCAAACTCACCGCGGCTGACCTCACCGAGCAGACCTTTGCCGAGATCAAGCGGATCGACCCTGAAATCGACGCGTTTTTGACCCTGAATGAGGACGGTGCCAAACAGGCTGCCGCGGCTCAGGACGTCGCGGGCATCGCGGCGGACAAGCCCTTTGCCGGTGTGCCGGTGGGCATCAAGGACAACATCGTCACCAAGGGCTTGAAGACTACCGCGGCCTCGAAGATCCTGGGTAATTTTGTGCCGATTTACGATGCGACCGTGGTCGAAAAGCTCCAGGCGGCTGGCGCCATCATTGCTGGCAAGCTGAATCTGGACGAGTTTGCGATGGGTTCGTCGACCGAAAACTCGGCTTTCAAGACCACCAAAAACGCCTGGGATCACACCAAGGTGCCAGGCGGTTCGTCAGGCGGCTCTGCGGCGGCGGTTGCCTCAGGCCAGCTCCCGATGGCGCTGGGCACCGATACCGGCGGCTCGATCCGCCAGCCCGCAGCGTTCAACGGCATTGTCGGCCTGAAGCCGACTTACGGCCGGGTATCGCGCTGGGGCGTCATCGCCTTTGCCTCCAGCCTGGACGTTGTGGGGTCACTGACGCGCACCGTGCGTGACGCGGCGCTGACCTTGAACGTCATCGCCGGCCATGATGACAAGGATGCCACCACGGCGGACCTTGACGTGCCGGATTACACGGCCAAGCTGGGCCAGTCGATTCGGGGCATGAAGATCGCCTTGCCCGAGGAATACCTGGGTGAAGGGGTCGATGCCGCCGTGGCCGACCAGGTCAAGAAGGCCGCCGAGCAGTTCCGCGCGCTGGGTGCGACTGTCGACACGGTTTCATTGCCGCACACCAAGTACGCGGTGCCGGCATACTACATCATCGCCAGCTCTGAGGCCTCCTCGAACCTGCAGCGCTTTGATGGGATTCGTTACGGCTTCCGCGCCAAGGACGTCAAAAACCTGGACGATGTTTACGTGCGCTCGCGCTCCGAAGGGTTTGGGCGCGAGGTCAAGCGCCGCATTATGCTGGGGACTTTCAGTCTGTCCGCCGGTTTTTATGACGCCTACTTCAAAAAGGCAGCGCAGGTGCGCACGCTGATCTCGCGTGATTTCGACAAGGTCTTTGAAGACTATGACTTCATCATTGGGCCGACCACGCCAACCACTGCGTTCAAGATCGGCTCCAAGGTCACCGACCCGTTGACCATGTACATGAACGACATTCTGACGATTCCGGTCAACTTGGCCGGCCTGCCGGCGCTGTCGATCCCGGCCGGCTTTGTCGACGGCATGCCCGTTGGCCTGCAGCTGATCGGCAAGCAGTTTGACGAGCAGACGCTGCTGCAGGCAGCCGATGCCTTTGAAAGCAAGAATGACTACCTCGACGCGATTCCGGGAGGTGCGAACTAAGATGAATTTTGAAACCACGATTGGACTCGAAGTCCATGTTGAGCTGAAAACAAAGTCGAAGATGTATTCGCCGACCCCGGTGTCTTACGGCGCTGAGCCAAACGTCAACACCAACGTGATCGACTGGGGCTTCCCGGGCACGCTGCCGACCATCAACCGCGGGGCATACTCCTACGGCATCATGGTGGCCCTTGCGCTGCACGCCGATATCACGCGCCACACGCACTTTGACCGCAAGAACTACTTTTACCCGGATAATCCGAAGGCCTACCAGATCACGCAAAGCGAGACGCCGCTGGGCACCAATGGTTACGTCGAGATCGAGGTCGGCGGCAAGAAGAAGAAAATCGGCGTCCACGAGCTGCATGTCGAGGAAGACGCCGGGAAAAACACCCATGAAGACGACGGGTACTCCTATGTCGATTTGAACCGGCAGGGCACGCCGTTGGTCGAAATCGTTTCCGAGCCTGACATTGCCTCGCCGGAAGAGGCCTACCAGTACCTTGAACAGCTGCGGCAAATCGTGCAGTTCACCGGCGCTTCCGACGTGAAAATGGAAGAAGGCTCGATGCGGGTGGACACTAACTTGTCTGTGCGCCCGATCGGCCAGGATGGCTTCGGCACCAAGACCGAAATCAAGAACCTGAACTCCTTCAACCACGTGCGTGACGGTTTGGCCTACGAGCAAAAGCGTCAGATCCAGCTGCTGATGGCAGGCGGTGAAGTGCGCCAGGAAACGCGGCGCTGGGATCCGGCCAAGAAGGAAACCATCCTGATGCGGGTCAAGGAAGGCGCGGATGATTACCGCTACTTCCCGGAACCAGACCTGCCACCGGTGTTTGTGTCGCAGCAATGGATCGATGAGGTCCAGGCCAAATTGCCGGAGGCACCGGCCAAGCGGCGTGCACGCTACGTCCAGGACTGGGGCATTCCGGAATACGACGCCGGGGTCTTGACTCTGACCATGGAAATGGCCAACTTCTTTGAGGCCACCGTGGCCGCTGGTGCCGACCCGAAGCAGGCGTCCAACTGGCTGATGGGTGAGGTCTCTGGCTACCTGAACGCCGAGCATCTGGAGCTGAAGGACGTTGCGCTGACGCCTGAGCACCTGGCCGCGATGATCAACCTGATCGCCGACGGCACGATTTCCAGCAAGATTGCCAAGAAGGTCTTCCAGGAAATCATCCAGCACGATACCGATCCGAAGGCGTGGGTCGAGGAAAAGGGCATGGTCCAGCTGTCCGACCCGGCCAAGCTGACGCCGATCGTCAACGATATTTTGGATAATAACGCGCAAAGTATCGACGACTTCAAGAACGGCAAGTCACGCGCCATTGGCTTTTTGATTGGGCAACTGATGAAGCAGACCCACGGCAAAGCCAATCCAAAAGTCGCCAACAAGATCTTAATGACTGAAATCAAAAAGCGGTAACAGGAGGTGATCGCGATGCGCCCACGCGCACGTTTGATCTATAACCCAACTTCGGGTAATGAAGGCATGCGGCGGTACGTCGCGGACATCCTTGACGTGTTGGAGCAGGCGGGCTACGAAGCCTCGGCGTTTCAGACGACCGCCGAACCTTTTTCCGCGAAAAAAGAGGCCAGCCGGGCAACTGAGGCCGGGTTTGCGCTGATTGTGGGCGCTGGGGGCGACGGCACCATCAACGAGGTCGTGAACGGCATCGCACCGCACAAGCACCGACCGAAGATGGCGCTGATTCCCGCCGGCACGACCAACGACTACGCCCGGGCACTGCGCATTCCGCGCGATGACCCGGTCGCCGCGGCCAAGGTCATCCTGAAGGGGCAGACCCTGCGGATGGACATCGGCCAGGCCAACAGTCACTACTTCATGAACATCGCGGCCGGCGGGCTGCTCACAGAGCTGACGTACCAAGTACCGTCGGAGTTTAAGTCGATTTTTGGCTACTTCGCATACGTGGTGAAGGCGGCGGAAATGCTACCGGCGATCCAGTCCGTGCCGATGCACCTGGAGTACGACGATGGGGTGTACGACGGTCCCGCCTCGATGTTTCTGCTGGCGATGACGAACAGCGTCGGCGGCTTCGAGCAAATCGTGCCGGATTCCAGCATGGGTGACGGCAAGTTCTCGCTGATTGTTGTCAAAACCGGCAATTTCGGGGACATGCTGGTGCTGATCGCCAAGGTCCTGAACGGCGGCCGCCACGTGGATGACTCGAACATCATCTACACGAAAACTTCCAAGCTGGTCGCGACGCGCAAGGACGGCGGCGAGATGAAGATCAACCTCGACGGTGATTACGGTGGGAGCGCGCCGATGACGTTCGTCAACCTGAAGCAGCACATCGAGATGTTTGCCAACGTTGATGAGATCCCCAAGAAGAATCTGGACATCGACCTCGTACGCCAGCAGGGGTACCTTGAGGAAGTGGAAAACATTTCCCATCAGGACCTGAACGGCGACGGGCAGATCGCGTCTGGTGACGACAAGTAATGCCTGCAGGCGTCGGTCAGTGTCCTTGACCGGCGCCTGTTTTGCGCGGCGGCGCTTGTGAGTTGCCGGTTGGTCTGGTACAGTGAGTGGAGTCATTTTTGCGTTGCCGCTTTGCGGCGAAAGGAGGCCCATGGTGGCGAAAACCCCAGTGGTCAAGAATCAAGAACTTGAAGTCGAAATTGAAGATCTCACGTACCAAGGCATGGGCGTGGCTAAGGTCGCCGGCTACCCGCTGTTCATCGAGGACACGCTGCCAGGGGAAAAGGCGCTGGTCCATGTGTTGAAGACCGAAAAGCAGTACGGCTTCGCCAAGCTCAAGAAGCTTGAACGAACTTCGCCGGACCGCGTCGATGCGGTGGATCACACGTACACCCAAACCGGCATTGCCCCGCTGCAGCACCTGGCGTACCCGGCGCAGTTGAAGTTCAAGCAGCACCAGATCCAGGAACTGTTCAAGAAGCAGGGGCTGGACATTCCGGTGCGCCCAACGCTGGGGATGGACCACCCCACCGGTTACCGTAACAAGGCACAGATCCCGGTGCGGCAGATCAACGGCCAGGCCACGACCGGCTTTTTCAAGCGCCGCAGCCACGACATGGTGCCGCTGGAGGATTTTTACATTCAGGATCCAAAAATCGATGCGGCCGTCATCGTGGTGCGCGATTTGCTGCGCAAGTACGGGCTGACCGGGTACGATGAGGCGCACAACACCGGGTTGGTGCGCCACATCATGGTGCGACGCGGTTTTTATACGCACGAGATGATGATCGTCCTGGTGGTCACCTCTTGGGCCGTGCCGCATCAGGACGATATTGTGGCAGGGATCCAGCAGGCGCTGCCTGAGGTCACCAGCATTATGCTGAACCTCAACGACAAGCGCACCAACGTCATCATGGGGAAAAAGACGCGGCTGCTGGCCGGGCATTCCTACCTGACCGACAAGCTGCTGGGGAACACGTTCCAGATCTCGCCGGTGTCGTTCTACCAGGTCAACCCGACGCAAACTGAGGTCCTGTACTCGCAGGCCATTGAGGCGGCGGGTCTGACTGGGCAGGAAACGGTGATTGACGCGTATTCCGGCATCGGAACGATTTCGCTTGCCATGGCCAAGCACGCCAAGCAGGTCTACGGGGTGGAAATCGTGCCGGAGGCCGTTGCTGACGCGCGCGACAATGCCAAGCTTAACGGCTTGACCAATGTGACCTTTACCGTGGGCAAGGCCGAGGATGCCATGCAGAGTTGGCGCGACCAAAAACTGCCGGTCGATGTGCTGATGGTGGACCCGCCGCGCAAGGGGCTGGCAAAGGAGTTCATCGACGCGGTCGGCGTTTTGCTGCCGCCGAAGATGGTTTACGTGTCCTGTAATCCGGCGACCCTGGCCCGCGATTTGAAGGCCCTGGCAGCGTTTGGCTACCACGCTAAGCAGACGCAGCCGGTTGACATGTTTCCGCAAACGACCAGTATCGAAAGCGTCACGGTCCTGGACCGGTAAGAAAATTGACTCAGTGTGAGGAAGGCTGCCGGCTGGCGGCCTTTTTGTATGAGAAAGTTTCACATGTTTGTCACATTACGCTTTCACTAAACTGGTAAAATGAGAGTTATCAACACATAGGAGGCAACTGATTGATGAAAGCCTACGCATTCTTAAAGAACACGCCGAAGACCACGACGCCGCGCGGCAAAACAATGATGCTGGACAAAGGGCTGGGGCTGAACGAAACCGAAGACCTGCTGGCCACCGCTGGGGATTACCTCGACTACGCCAAGTTCGGCTGGGGGACGGCCGCGACCATGGACCGCGAGTTGATCGAAAAAAAGACGGCGATGTATCGGGAAGCCGGCGTGATTCCTTACCCAGGCGGCACCTTGCTTGAAGTGGCACTGCTGAATGGGCAGTTCTCCGAATTTTTAAAAGAGACGCAGGCACTTGGGTTTGGCGGTGTCGAGGTCAGCGACGGCTCGACGAACATTTCGGCCAGCAATCGCAAGCAGGTAATCCAGCAGGCCAAGGACGCGGGGCTGTTCGTCATTTCGGAAGTCGGCAAGAAAGACCCGAAGCTCGATCACAAGCTCAGCATTCACGAGCGGTTGATGCAGATTCAAACTGATCTTCGAAATGGCGCCAATTACGTCATCATCGAAGCGCGCGAGGCCGGCAAAAACATTGGGATTTACGATGCGGATGGCAATATCATTGAAAACGAGCTGCAGGAATTAGCAAAAGGGGGCACCGACCGGCTGATTTTTGAGGCGCCGCTGAAGAGCCAGCAGGTCGCGCTGATCCGCCAGTTTGGCGTCGGCATTAACCTCGGCAACATCGCCAGCAATGAAGTCACGGCGCTTGAGACCTTGCGGCGCGGGCTGCGCGGCGACACCGTGGGCCAGCTGTAATGAAGCGGCTGTTCATTGTCCGTCACGGCCGGACCCAGTGGAACGTGGAAAAACGGCTGCAGGGCGCCAGCGGTGACAGTCCCGTCTTGCAGGACGATCTGACGCCCTACCAGCGGGTGGCGGCCTACCTGGATCAGTACGACTTCGCGGCCGCGTACACGAGCCCCTTGGCGCGGGCGGTCACGTCTGGCAACCTGATCCTGGCGCGCATGCCGCGTCACCACGCCTTGCGCTTAACGCCGGTAACTGGTTTGACCGAGATTGGCTTTGGCCAGTGGGAGGGGCAAAAGCGTGCCGACCTGGTGAAAGACCACCTTGCGCTTTTTAAAAAGTTGTCGCGCCGAGAAAATGATCCCGGGCTGACCGCACTGGGAGTCGAGGACTTTAATGTAGCTGGCGAACGCTTTGCTGCGGCGCTTAAACAGATTGCTGAGGCTTTGCCGGCGGACGGGAACGCGCTGATCGTGACCCACGGCGGCATCGCCCAGCTCGGGTTGCGCCACCTGACCGGCAACGATCACCTGCTCGGACTGAAAAATCTGTCCACGTCAATTGTTGGTGTGGTGGCGGATCAGTACTACGTGGATGTCTATAACCAAACCGCCTACCTCCCCCATGTTGATCTGGACGAGGGTAACGTGTCGATTCTCTAGGAACGCCACGGCCGTCTGTTATCTTGCAGGCGGCTTTTTATGCGCCTAGGCGCAATTCGAAACTGCGATATAATTGAGGCATAATCGACCAAAGGGGAAAGTTATGACAATTAAACTGATTGCGACGGATATTGATGATACCTTGCTGAATTCAAAGCGGCAACTGACTGCCCACACAGTGACTGTGCTGAAGCAGGCCCATGATCAAGGCATCAAGGTGGTGCTTTGCACGGGCCGCCCGGTGCAGGCGGTGCAGCCGCTGCTGGATCAGCTGGGGCTGAGTGGACCGAACGAGTACGCCATCACGTTTAACGGGGCGGTGACGCTGTCGCTGGCTGGCGAGCAGTTCAGCAATTTTGATCTGGGCCGGGCCGACTTCGCCGCACTCGATCAGTTTGCGCACGCGCACCAGCTGAAGTACAACTTGCGGGATGCCAAAGGCGCCGTCATCTCGCCCAATGACAATATTAGCTTCTACGCGGTGCGGCAGGCCTACGACAGCCGTGTCGGGATTACGCGCCTCAGCCCCGCCCAGGCGCCGGCTGATTACCGGTACGTGAAGGGAATGCTGACGGCGCCCAAGGCCGTGCTGGATGCCATTGAGCCCAGCGCCCGGGAGGCGTTTGGCGATGCGTATTACGTCGTGCGGTCCACCCCGTTTTTCCTTGAGGTCATGAATCCAAAGGCCAACAAGGGCGAAGGGCTTCAGGCGCTGGCGACCAAGCTGGGCCTGACCGCTGAAGAGGTCATGACATGCGGCGACGAAGCGAATGACCTGCCGATGCTGAAGTGGGCCGGGTGCGCAATCGGGATGGCCAACGGCATCGATGCCGTGAAGCAGGTCGCAACGCATGTCACGCTGGACAATGACCACGACGGTGTGGCGGCCGCGGTCGAAAAATATGTTCTGGGGGCCCAGCGATGAGCCTGATTTTTCAACTGGCGCGCCCTGCCGATCTGCCAGGCATTATGCGCATTGAACACGCCGGTTTCACCCCGGCTGAGGCCGCCACAGAGACCAGCATGGCGGCACGAATCGCGGCCTATCCTGAGACTTTTATCACTGGCTGGCAAGGCGGCCGGTTGGTTGGCTATGTTGTCGGTCCGGCCATCACTCAGCGCCACTTAACGGATGATTTGTTTGAGACCGCCCACCCCAACTCACCGAGTGCGCCGTACCTGGCGATTCTGAGCTTGGCCGTGGCGCCGACTGTTCGCGGGCAGGGGATCGGTTCCGCTTTGTTAGCGCAGCTGGCGGCAGTTGGTCGCCGGCAGCACCGAGTGGGCGTGACTTTGACCTGTTTGGCCGCCTTGGTGCCATTTTATCAGCGCAATGGGTTTGTCAGCGACGGCCAATCGGCTTCCGTCCATGCCGGTGAGGTGTGGTATGACATGGTGCAGCTGCTATGACGCCATCGGGAGTCCGGCAAGTGGGCCAAGCGTTGGCCTGGGGAGGCAACCATGAAGAATTCAGAGATTTCATTAGCAACGAAGCGGCGTTTTTCCGCGGCGTTAAAAACCGTATTGCGGACTAAGCCGTTTGAAGACATCACGGTTCAGGATTTGCTTGCGGTCACTGGCATGGCGCGGCCGACCTTTTATTACCACTTTGATGATCTCTTTGGCCTGCTGCAGTGGACGTTTGCCGACGAGGCGTTGAGCCTACTAACAAAAGATCCGGACTACACCCACTGGGAAGAGGACCTTTACCAGCTGCTCTGCTATCTGGCTGACAACGCCGACCTGTACGCCAATTTTTACGCGAATATCACGCTGGAAGAGGTCCAGGCGATTTTTTGTACCCCCATGCGGCAGATTCTGAACGGGTACATTCAAGCCGTGATCAAGGGGCGGCGTCTGACTGTCGACGAAGCGACGCAGCAGTTTGTCGCCGAGTTCTTTGTCGGTGGGTTCGTCAGCGTTTTGGTGCGTTGGCTTCGCGCCGGGCTACCGGAAAAGCCGGAAGCGATTCGGCAGCAGCTGCATGACACGATGGATCAGATCATCGTGCAGGTGCTGGAAAAAGCAAACAAAGCGGCTGATTTGTCAGATGTCTGACAAACCGTCCTAATTGACCATTCTCTATTGCGATTGGGTTGCTTACAATAATCATGTAAGCGAATTCATGAACAGAAAGGATGAGCGTTTATGGCTTTTGTGAATAACGATTTTGGTGACGTATTGCTGCACCGTGAATCAGTCCGGGACTTTGATCCGAGTGTTAAGATCCCTCGTGAAGAGCTTCAGCAGATGATCTCAGAGGCAATTACCGCGCCATCTGCCTGCAATTTGTAGGCTTGGCACTTTGTGATCGTCGATGACGAGGCAGGCAAGGACAAGCTGCGTTCTTACTTCATGAAGTTCAACAAGCCGCAGCTGGACACCTGCAGCGCGATGATCCAGATTTTCGGTGACACATTGGCCTTCAAGTCCTACCGTGACTTGTGGAACAAGGCTTGCGAGGATGGCCGCATCACACCGGCCAAGCGCGACGAAGTCCTGAACACCTTCCTGCCGCTGTACGAAAAGGCCCCAAAGTCCATGCTCGTGAACGATTCCACGGTCGACAGTACGATTGCGGCCACTCAGCTGATGCTGATTGCGCGGGCGCACGGGTATGAATCCAACCCAATCGGCGGCTACGACACGACCAAGGCAGCTAAGGTCTTCGGGTTGGACCCGGAGCGTTATGTGCCGGTCATGGCCATTGCGCTGGGCAAGCCGGCCAAGGACGGGAAAGACGAAATGAAGTCTGCTCGTTATCCAGTCGACAAGGTCATTGAGTTCGCCTGAACTGAACGAAAGCACGCCTTCACCCGGTTATTGACTAACTGGGTGAAGGCGTTTTGCGTTCGCCAAAAAACGCACCGTGGCGCGCGGCGAGTAGGGGTTAATTGACGATCGGCGGCAGATCCGGGATCAGCGTGCGGTACAGGCTTAGCGCCTTGGCTGGTGGCATGGCCGGCTCGACCTGGGCAGTTTGCAGCGCAAACGTGAGCAGGGCAGTGCCCAGCCATTCGCTGATGAACGTGCGGTCGGCGCTGGGGTAATCGCGGGTGATCAGCACCCGCTGCACGGCGCCGATCATGAGTGACCGGGCGCGGTCCTCTGCGTGGGCCCAGACAATCAGCTGCCACAGCCGCCGCGCGTCCAGCAGCGCAGAGACAATCAGCGCGGAGCCGTTTTGAAAGTCCATGATGGTGCGCTGATCGACGCGGTGCTCAAACGCGCCGATTTGTTTCAGGAGTTCAACGGCCAGGATGTCCTGCAGGTCCTGGTGATGCCGGTAAAAGGTGGCCCGGGACACGCCGGCATACTGGCAAAATTTGCCGATCTTAAGGGACTCAAAAGCGATGCCCTCAGCGTGCAGGCGCTGCAAAGCAGTGAGCATTTTAACTTGGGAGTTGGCACTGCGGGCGTCAATGTGCATCCCGCTGGCGAGCTGAATTTTTGGCATCACGACACCTCGATAAGGCTATTGTACCAGAAGCCGGCTTGACGGCGGCACTTGCCTGTGGTTAAACCGAAGTGAGGTGAAATTATGAAAACAGTAAAAATTGGCAACACAAACTGGGAAGCATCCAACGTGGCCCTGGGCATCATGCGCATGAACGCCTTATCCACAGACGAGGCGGCGGCCAGCCTGAACGCCGCGGTGGCAGCCGGCATTAACTTCATTGACTCGGCAGACATTTACGGCCAAGGCGACTCGGAGAAAGTCTTTGGCGCTGCGCTGAAACAGTCCGGCATTCGCCGCGACCAGCTGTTCATTCAGTCGAAGGGCGGCATCGTCGTCGACCCGGCGCGCTCGCATGGCAGTCTAGTGTTCGGCAAGCGCTACGACTTTTCCAAGCAGCACCTGATCGACGCCGTGGACGGCGAGCTTTCACGCATGGGGGTGGACTACCTGGATTCCTTCCTGCTGCACCGCCCGGATCCCTTGATGGAGCCAGAAGAGGTCGCTGCCGCGTTTGACGAGCTGCAGCAGGCCGGCAAGGTGCGCCACTTTGGCGTGTCCAACTTTGATCCGCAGCAGTTTGAATTCCTGCAGGAAAATGTGCGCCAGCCGCTGCTCATTAATCAGGTCCAGTTCTCTGTGATGCACACAGGCATGGTCAACGTCGGCATGCACGTGAACATGGAAGATACGCGGTCGGTCGATCACGACGGCGGCGTCCTGGCCTTTTCGCGGCGCAAGCACGTCACGCTGCAGGCGTGGTCGCCGTTCCAGTACGGGACGTTTGCCGGTGTCTACATTGACAATGATCAGTTCCCCAAGCTGAACGCCAAGCTCGCTGAGCTGGCCGAGAAGTATCACGTCTCGAAAAATGGCATCGCGGTGGCGTGGATCTTGCGTATGCCGGTGCCGTTCCAGGTCATCCTTGGCACGATGAATCCGGCGCACATCAAGGATTCCGCAGCCGGCTCCGACGTGCAGCTGACGCGCCAGGAGTGGTACGATGTCTACTTTGCAGCAGGCAATGATTTGCCTTAATGAGACGCCGTTAAGAGGACGCTGGCCGTGGGCTGGCGCCTTTTTTAATGCAGCTGGCAAGCGAGTTGGCGGATCCGGTCAAACACTTGGTCCTCGGTCTGTCGCGCTTCCCAGTTGGCGGTGTGGATCGTGCTGTTGGGGCGGTTTTGCTTCGTGTACAAAATGGCGGGCCGATAGACGTAAGGGCCCGGCGTGGCCGCGACAAAGCTCGCGGTAAAGAGGTAGTCCTCCGCGATGGGGAGGCGTTCGTCAAAGCGTAGATCAGCGCGGCGAATCGCGGCGGTGCGAAAGGCTTTGTTCCAGACATAGCCGCCAATTTCAGTGCCGTGATGAGCGACCTGGTCAAACATGGCCCGCTGGTCCAGGCGAAGTTCGCGCTCGCGTCTTTGCGGTGCAGCCCGAAACCAGCGGTAGCCGATTGTGACTGCGGCGACGTCAGTGCTCATGCCTTGCTGCAACGTGGCGGCAAACGTGGGGGCGATGCGGTCGTCGCCGTCTACGAAGGCCACCGCGCCGGTCGTCACCCGCGCCAGGCCAAAATTGCGGGCCGCGGAGACGCCGCGGTGGTGGGCAAACGCCTCGTGGTGAAAGTTGGGGATGCCGCGAACAAAGGCGCTGCCGCGGACGGCGGTGCCGTCGGTGGAGCCGTCGTCAACGAGCCACAGGATAAAGTCGGCGGTTTGGTTCGTCAGGTCTGCCAGCAGCGGCTCAAAATAGGCGCCGAGCTGGTATGTCGGGATCACGATCGTCAATGATTCAGCCATGTTACTCACCTCCACAGGTAATTATCCGCGGGGCAGGGCTGAAAACAAATAATTGGCTTGGGTATCAAAAACCGCCGGCATCTGAGGATACCGGCGGTTTGCGGGACGGTCAGTTAGTTTTCGACGTGCTTGGCGCTGGCCAGGACCTTGCCAACGGCTGGAATCTGGCCCAGTGAATCGATGGCGGTACTTGGCATGACCACGGTGTTGGACGAGCCGTTGGCCAGGGCTTCCAAGGCCTCAACGTTCTTGTAGGTCAGGTACAGGTCGCCGTTGTTTTTGAGTCCCTCGTTGATCGAGTTGATCTGGTCGCGGACGGCTTCGGCAATCAGGCGCTGTGACTCAGCCTTACCTTGAGCTTCCAGGATCTGCGTCTGCTTGTTGGCTTCCGCTTGCAGAATGTCAGACTGCTTTTCCCCTTCGGCTTTGGCGATGGCGGCCTGCTTCAGGCCTTCCGCCTCCATGATGTTGGCTTCCTTTTCACGCGAAGCCCGAAGCAGCTTGTTCATGGATTCCTGAATGGTCTTGTCCACTTGGATCGAGTCGATGTTAACGCGGTCCACGTTCAGGCCGTAGCCGGCAGTGGTGGTGGCGATCTGCTGGAACAGGGTCTGGTTGATGGTTTCGGTGCCGTTCAGGACGTCGTTCAGGTCCATGTTGCCGATGATGCCACGCAGGTTAGCGCGGGTATCTTGGACCATGGACAGCACGGAGTCCTTGTTTTGGTAAACGTAGGCGTTGACGTCGGTGATGTGGTACTTCAGCGTTTCGGAAATGCGGACCACAACGTTATCCTTCGTGATGACTTCCTGCTCGTCGACCTTCAGCGGGATCTGCTTCATGTTGACGATCTCGGTGATGCGGTAGATAAACGGTGGGACCACATGGAAGCCGGGCTGCAGGGTCTGGACATACTTCCCCAGCCGTTCCACGATGCCGACTTCCCCGGTATGAATAATGGCCATACTGGAGAACAAGATAATCAGTAGAAAAATGGCAACGATGATCACGATTGCCCAAATGATAATTCCGAACATGTTAACTCCTCCTTTGATTGTCGCAAGCGCGGCGCTCAGCTGTGCTAATACTGTAGTTGCCGCTTGGCCAGCCGGACCCCCAATCCGAGTGCTGAAGCCTCAGCCACGACCACAAGATCGCCAGTGGTCGCGCTGTCGAGCAGCCGGTAATGATAATGAATGCCAAACAGGATCACTTCGCCATTGCCCGGGTGGGTCAAGGTGAATGTCGTGCCGATCAAGCGTTCATCTAGCATGTGCTGCCTCCTTGCAACTGACCACATCATAGACCGTTTGCCGGTGACAAAATCGGTCTTGGGGCTGATTTTGTTGGCGGCGAACGCGATGTCACAACGATCAACTACCTTCATTCTACAGTAATTCTGACGGCGTGCCAGCAAATCGGTATAATAGTGGTAATTTGCTGAAAGGGGCGACAGGGATGGCGCGGCGCAGACGCAAGCGGCCCATTTACTCGAATACTTACATCAAGCGGCGCCGCATCTGGATGGTCGTTGGGGTGCTGCTGGCCGTCACCTTGGTAGCGCTTGGTGGCTGGCTGTGGACTCAGCGCAAAACCGGGGTGGCCAAGTACCCCGTGCGCGGTGTGGTGCTGTCGCAAAGCGATGGAAGCGCCGATTTTCAGGCGCTGCAAAGCTCCGGGGTGGCCTTTGTCTACCTGAAAAGCACGCAAGGCGCAAGCTTCTTTGACGACAGTTTCGCCACGAACTATCAGCAGGCCAGCGGCAGCGGCCTTGAGGTCGGGGTGTATCACTACTTCTCGTTTGACAGCGACCCGGGCGCGCAGGCGGATTATTTTGCCGAGAAAGTGGGCAAAAATATTGGCACACTGCCCATTGGGCTGCGCGTGGTTTTTTACGGTGGCTACGCCGATCACCCGCCCAAGCCTGCGGTGCTGAAGGCCAAGGTGCAGGCGTTCATTGTTGAGCTGCGCCGCTACACCACGCGGCCGCTGGTTCTGATGGGCAGCCCGACCGCGCTGGGCGAGTTGAAAGGCCTCGACCGGTCGGCCAAACGCTGGGTGATCAGTGGCGGCAGGCCGCGGTTTGACGGCGCAGCTTTCTGGCAAGACGGCACGCTGACCGCTGCCGGTACGGCCTACACCGCCGTCGCCTTTATGGGCAGTAAGCAGGCGCTGAAGGCGGCCGGCGAATAACAAAATTGTCACCCAACTGTTAGGTCAATCGATGGCGGAAAGACTGACTGGCGCCGATACTAACAGGTGAGGTGATGATGATGAAAAAAGTATTGGTCGGGCTGGTCCTGCTGCTGGCGCTGGCGTTTGGCGGCTACCAATTAGTGGCCGTGCTTTCGTACGGCGGCACGACTTACTATACCAAGGTCACGACCGGCGGCGAGCGGATTTCCCCGCAAGACGACAAAGGCCGCCACTACACCGATTATCGCTACCACCTGACTGGGTACGATGAAAAGGGGCATAGCCGAATGCTTGACTTCAACGCCAACAAGGCTCGGCCGCTGAAGCAAGGCGCCTACCTGAAGCTGGTGTACAACACTAAAAAAGGCGTTACGCGCTGGGAAGCCGTGGACAGCGTCGACGTCCCGCAGCGCGCCTTAAGCCGGATTAATTAGAAGATGAGAAAAAGCCGACCACTTCGCAATTGAAGTGATCGGCTTTTGCGTGCGCCCGCAGAATGGTCACGACTCATCAGTGGGGGTCGTCGGGGCGATAATGTTGTAAGTGGTGTCTTCAGCCTCATCGTAAACCTTAGTTGGGCCGCTTTCGCCGTTGGTGATGATGAGCTGGTAGCCGTAGTGGTCAAGGAACGTGAGGCGGTCGGTCGAAATGCCGGTCACTGTGCCCGGCAGGACCCGACCGTCAATTTTGATGGCCAGATCCTTTGACACCACGATTTGGTGGGTTTTATTGGTCAGCTCGTCTAAAAAGGCATAACGGCCCGTGTACTGCTGGGCCAGTGTTTCCATCGGCGTTGGCGCCGGGTTGCCGTGGCGGTGATGCCGGTGCGGCACACTGTTTTTTAAGCCTTTAATGAGATTGTGCACGAATGATGGCATCCCTTGACCCCCTATTTATGATACCCTCATCATAGCATGCAGTTGTTACGCTGAGGTATCAGAATCAAATCGGTCTGTTACAATATCTTTAAAAGCATCTTTGAAAAATGAGAAAGGTGGGACCACTTTGAAATTAGGAATTATCGGCACGAATGGCATTACGGTCCAGTTTGTGGAGGCGGCAGAAGGAACCGGGCATTTTCAGCTCACGGCGGTGTACTCGCGCCACGAGGAGACGGCGCGTCAGTTTATCGTCGAGACCCACGATGCGGCCATCTACACCGATTTGGCGGCGTTTTTCGCCAGCCCAATCGACGTGGTGTACATTGCCAGTCCCAACGGCTTGCACGCGGGCCAGGCCATCCAGGCGCTGAACGCGGGCAAGCACGTCATCGTGGAAAAACCGATGGTGACCGACCGCAGTCAGCTGGCGGCGCTTGAAGAGGCGCAGGCCGCCCATCCGGACCAGCTAGTCTTTGAGGCGGCGCGCCACGTTTATGACCCGAATTACCAAGTGATCGCCGATTACGTGAAGAATCACAAGGGTGCGCTGTGCGGTGCAACGCTGGTGAATGCCAAGTACTCCTCGCGTTATGATGCGTATCTGGCCGGGGATGATCCCAACATCTTTTCGCCACGCTTTGGCGGCGGCGCCCTGATGGACCTTGGCGTTTACTCCGTGTACACAGCCATCGGCTGGTTTGGCCTGCCCAGCGAGGTGGTTTACCTGCCCAACGTGCTGTCCAGCGGGGTCGACGGCAGCGGGGTGGCCAGCCTGTCTTACGACTTTGGCAACGTGACTTTGCTGATCGGGAAAAATTACATCACGCAGGCCCCAAGCGAAATCTACTTTGGCAAAACGACGCTGAGTTTCGGCGCGACCGGCGTGCTTGATCATGCGCACACCTTTGGCGTCGATGCGCAAGACTTGGCCAAGCCGCAAGTCGAAAATCCCCTGGCTTACGAGGCCGACTACTTTGGCCGCGCCATCGAGACCGGCGACCACGCGGCGTTTGCCAAAGCGTTTAACTTGGCCAAGCAGGTGCACACGGTGATGGGCCAGCTGCGCGCGACCACGGACATTCACTTCGGGACAGACCCGGAATAGGAGACAACATGCCAATTGCATCAATGTTTAAACCCCTGTGGGACGCGGCCGGCTTCAAGGCCGAAACGCCCATTCAGGAAAAAGTTTATCAGCCGCTGAAGGATGGCCAATCACTGGTCGGCCTGGCCCCTACTGGGTCGGGCAAGACCCTGGCCTTTGCGCTGCCGCTGCTGGAGCAAACGGCGGTTGGCGCGGGCTTGCAGCTGTTGGTCGTCAGCCCGTCGCAGGAGCTGGCGATTCAGACCCGTGACGTGCTGCGGCCTTATGCCAAAGCCGCCGGGCTGCACCTGGTTGGCGTGACCGGTTCCGCCAACGTGAAGCGCCAGCTGGAGCAGCTCAAGGAAAAACCCGAGGTGATCATCGCCACGGCCGGCCGGCTGCTGGAGCTGGTGCAATCGCGCCGCCTGAAGCTGGCCAGTTTGCGGACTTTGGTGATCGATGAGGCAGATGAGATGCTGCGCGACCCAGGGCTGGGTCAGGTCCGCGAACTGGCGGAAGCGGCGCCGGCCGAAGTGCAGTTGGCCTTTTTCAGCGCGACTGACAGTCCGATGTTCAAGGAGCTGGCCGCGCAGTTTGGCCAGGACGTAGAAATCATTGACGTGCGCGCCTTCGACCACACGCAAGGGGCGGTCGTGCACTACTTTGTCCAAACCGATAATGCGCACCGCGAGGTCTGGTTGCGGCACCTGGCTCACCTGGATAAGTTCCAGGCCTTGGTGTTCTTTAACCAAAACGCCGTGATGATGAAGGTTGCGCGGACCCTCAGCCACCAGAGCGTGAAGTTTGCAGTGCTGAATCGCACCGATCGTTCGACAACGCGCGCCAACGCGTTGAACGCCTTTCGCAAGCACAAGGTGACACTGCTTTTGGTCACCGACTTGGCTGGGCGCGGGCTGGACATTCCGCACCTGCCGGCGGTCATCAACTACCAGACGCCAACGCGGGCCGAGGCTTACATCCACCGGGCCGGGCGCACCGGGCGAATGGGCGCCAAGGGCATGGTCCTGACGCTGGGCGACGACCACGACCTGCGGGACTTGCGCAAGCTGGTGCCGCAGTACCAGATCGTGCGCGGCTATTTGACCGATGGCAAAATGACCACCGAAGCGTCAAAGGAGGCGCCGGTTGCGCCACTTAAGCCCGCCCAAGCTGAGCAGTCGGCAGCAGCCAAGCAACCGGCAGTGCCGCAAGCGAGTGTGCTGAAACCGGCGGCCAAGGCGGTGCCGCCGCTCAGGAAGAAACACCACAAGAAGCGGTTGCGGGACCAGAAGAACAAGGGCAAGCGGCGGCCAAAATAGCCCCCCCTTGCGTCAGCCTGCGCATTAGCTGATAATGGGTGGTATAGACTACGCCAAGCGCGCAGATATTCGGAGGCCTTTTTAGATGAAAGTAACAAGTACGGTCGATGCACCAGTCGACTTTTTCTATCAAAAACTGATCGATTCGGTTCTTTACGACATTAAGCATGAAACCGGCCAAGATCTGACTTTTACGCAGTTGTCTGGGTTTGAATACAAGAAGTCCATGGGCGCCCGCGGCACGATTCGCATTAAGATTGCGCAGCTGGTGCAAAACCAGACCTACGCGTTCGATACCATTGCCGGTGGTGACACTTACCACACGCGTTACGATTTGACCGGCACGGAGGACAATAAGACCGACGTGGTTTACCACGAAAACGCGGATTACGCCGACGATATCAAGAAAACCAATAACATGATCATGATGGTCCTGATCGGCTGGAGTAAGAAGCGCCGCATGAAAAAAATGTGGGACAGCGTGGCTGCCTCTTACCAAGACGGCGAGTAGCGTCGGCGACTGAGACATCACCCGGTTTTAGCCAAAAACATCAGCGCCTCTGCATTGCGGTTCGGTTTTAGGATCGCGGTGCAGAGGCGTTTGTGTGCTCAGGCGGCGCTGATGGCACGCGCCTGGATGATTTTGGCTGTTTGGCCATGAAAAAAGCCCGGTAGTCGCCATGGACTGCCGGACGGATAGTAGTTGATCACTGCGCTCTATCGGAATCGAACCGATGATCTTCTGCTTAGGAGGCAGTTGCTCTATCCTGCTGAGCTAAGAGCGCGAATAATTTAATTCTGCGCTAAACCCGAATTGCTGTCAACTCACTGACAGCCAAAAAGCCGAAATGCCGGCATTTAAGCCATGACCGGGCCCGGCCGGCAGGCGCTTCATGGTAAAATGGCCACGTGTGTACTAGAAGGGGGCAAAGAGTCAGTGATCTATCTTCAAACGGTCGGCGGCACGCTGGGGAATTTGCTCGCGATGGCCATTATTCTATCCTGGATCAACGGCCGAACGATTCAGCACATCGTGAACGTCACCGGTAAGTCAAACGCACAGCTGCCTCTGATGAAGCCCGGCCTGTGGGTCCACGAAACGGCGCATGCGCTGGTCGGGCGCTTGTTTGGGCTGCGCATCCAGGAGTTCTCGGTTTCCCAAAGCGCCGATCGCCGCTCGGCAGGGCACGTGACGTTCAGGTTTAAGAAGCATTCGCTGTGGCAGCGGCTGGGCCTGTTTTTTGCCGGCGGGGCTCCTGTTTGGGTGTTCGGCGCGGTGGTCTTGATGATCGGCAAGCGGGCGTTTTGGCCTGGCCAGCCGCTGGCGCTAGTCGGCTGGGGGACCATTTTACCGGCTTGGCCGTGGGCCTTGGCGTGGTTGGTGATCACGCTGACGCTGAGCTTTGGGGCCAGTCTGTCTGCCGCCGATCTGCACACGACGCTGCGCGGCATGCCAGCGTTTGCCGTCATGCTGCTGGCAGTTTCAGGCGTGCTGACGCTGGTCGCGCCGAGCGCTTTGACCAGCTGGTCGGCGCTGAATGTCCTGATGGCCTGGATTGGTGGGCTGCTCATCGTGATCGCACTGGCGATGAATTTGATCAGCCATTTGCTTTGGCGCTGACGGCTGCTTCGGACAGTCGTTTTTTATTATTATTAGTTAATCATTTCAATAAGCATTTTAATTGCTAATCATCGCAATATTTAGTTACGATGATATTAGGCAGGAGAGTCCTGCCACAGTATCCCCGAGGCGCTGGAAGCGCACGCTGCCAGCTTATGCGGCACCGAGTATCCTAGGTCACTCGGCGCTGCGCTCGATTGTTGACAACGGATGGCCCCGGTATGGCAGTGCCAAGCCGGCGCCGTCTCGACAATCCACTGAAGGGAGTGGGAACTATGTTACATCTGATCTGGGTCCTCATTATTGGGGCCGTGATTGGCGCGATCGGTTCGCTGATCGTTGGCCGCGACATGCCTGGTGGCTGGATCGGCAATATCGTTGGTGGTCTGGTTGGCGCCTGGGTGGGCGGTAGTCTGCTCGGCAACTGGGGCCCGAACGTTGCCGGTATGGCGATCATTCCGGCCATTATCGGCGCGATGGTCGTGGTGTTCGTCGTTTCACTGCTGATTGGAATGACCGGGAAAAAGCGTGACCGCGCCTAACCGCCATTTCCTAAAGGAGGGAAAACGATGCGCCCACTGACCAAAGCACTACTCGGGCTGGTCGCCGTGATCGGCATCGTCCAAGCCTTAGCGGTCATGGCGCTGACCTGGCCGCTGGCCGGCGTTCGCGCCTGGCTGCTGGTGTACTGGCAGCCTGCGCACTGGGTCCTGTTCGGCCTGGCGGCGTTTGTCGGCATCACGTTCCTGATCATGCTGCTGGTGGCGGTGCTTCGGCCAGCTACCACCACGAAGTTGACGCTGGCAAGCGACCAAGGCGACCTGTCCGTGTCCAAGCGGGCGGTTGAAAACACCGTTGCCAAGGCGGTTGCAGCTGAACATCCGGTCAAAGGGGTGGCGGTTGCGGCCACGATGCACAAGAGCCACGTGAAGCAGGCCACCATCGATGCCTACAGTCTTGATCCGACTGACTTGAAAGCCCAGGCAGCGGGTATCGAGAAAACGGCCCAAACCAAGCTTGAGCACTTGCTTGGCGTTCCGGTGAAGAAGATCAAGGTCAACCTTCACCCTGGCGCGAAGGCGCCGGGCAATGCCGCCCGGGTGCTGTAGCGAGAAAGGAGGCGTCATGCCCAACAACATGATCGGCGCATTGATCGGCGCAGGGTTAGCCCTGGCCTGGATGCGCTTCGGCTTTCTCGGCATGCTGTTTGTGATTCTGGCGGCGGCCGGAGGTTACGCGATCGAGCGCTACTTATGGCCGCGCCGTGCTGCCCTGATGGCCTTTTTCCAAAACGGCGCTGAAAATCGCCGGCGGGAGGTGAGGTAATTTGCCGATGCAAACCATGACTGATCCCGGTGTTGCCACTCTGAAAACCAACTCTAAATTGACGTTTGACCCGTATGTCCTGGAAAAAATTGCGGGCGTTTGCGCCCAGAAGATCCCAGGCATCCTGGCAATGGACGGCAACGTGGTCGACAAGATGGCCGAAAGTCTGGGCCGCGACGAAAAAATCACCAAGGGCATCAAGGCCGAGGTCGGCGAGCACCAAGTCGCGATCGACATGACGGCGCTGCTGGCGTTCGATGCCGATGCCCGCGAGATCCACGACGCCTTGATCCAGGACGTTGATACAGCGGTGATGCGCATGACCGGCCTGCAGCTGGTCGAGCTGAACCTGCACGTGTCGGATGTGCTGACCAGAAGCGAGTGGCAGAAGCGCCAGAGCTAAGCCACCGGAAGTACTCTCAGTGACGCTGGCCGACTGGTTCGGCCGCTGCCTAAGGAGGCCACGATGACTAACGAAGAAATGAAGCACAACTTGAACCGGTTAGACAAAGACACCACCGAACTGTATGCTAATGATCATCCGTACGAGCACGCTGCGTCTGCAGAACCGAAAGACGCAACCGCGCCTCACGATCTGAAAAAGGAACTGCGCTTTGACGACGCGGTGATCGAAAAAATCGCCGGCATCACCGCCAGCGACGTGGATGGGCTGCTGCGGCTTGAAGGTGGCATGTTCCACGACATGACCGACTTCCTGCGCAAGGATGACGATCCGAAGGCGGGTGTTTCGGTGAACGTGGACGACAACCAGAAGGTCAAGATCGAACTGGACGCGACAATGCGCTACGGCGAAGAAGCGCCCAAAGTGTTCGCACAGGCGACCGACGAAATCGTGAAGAACGTAAAGCAGATGACCGGCATGGACGTGACCGAAGTGAAAATGACGGTCAAGGACATGCTGACCGACGATGAGATCGAAGCGGAAAAAGCTAAGCAGAACAAAGACGCAATGACGAAGGACGACGACCGCGACATGCAGCCGGCCTAAGCCTTTCTGAATCACTCCCGAAGAGTCGTGCAGCCCCCTGCGCGACTCTTTTGGCGATTAATCAGTCTTGCGGCGGAGGCATTCGGCATGACAGGCTGTCATAATAACCTTCTGGCATTCTAAGCGGTGAAAAAAGGTGACGACTCGCCCGGTAAACGCGTATGCTTAGAATCAACAAGAACGAGGAGGCTACATCGTGCTGGAACTCAAACACATTAAGAAGTATTACCACGTCGGTGACACCCTGACCAAGGCCCAGGATGACGTTTCCGTCGCGTTTCGCAAGCAGGAGTTCGTCGCCATTCTCGGCCCCAGCGGCTCGGGGAAAACGACCATGCTCAACATCATCGGCGGGCTCGACCGGTACGATTCAGGCGACCTTTTGATCAAGGGACGCTCGACCAAGGACTTCAAGGACGCGGACTGGGACGCTTACCGGAACAACTCGGTCGGCTTTATTTTCCAGTCTTACAACCTGATCACTCACCTGTCCATCATGGAAAACGTCGAAATGGGGATGACCCTGTCCGGGGTGCCCGCGGCGGAGAAGAAGAAGCGGGCCGAAGACGCCTTGATCCGCGTCGGTCTCAAGGACCACATGCACAAGCAGCCGAGCCAGCTGTCCGGCGGCCAGATGCAGCGCGTCGCGATTGCCCGCGCCATCGCCAATGACCCCGAGATCCTGCTGGCCGATGAGCCGACTGGGGCGCTGGATTCCGAGACCTCCGAGGAAATCATGCAGCTGATCCAGGACCTGTCGCGCGAGCGCCTCGTCATCATGGTCACGCACAATCCGGATCTGGCCAAGAAGTACGCGGACCGCGTGATTAACTTCGCTGACGGCAAAATCATGCACGACTCGCACCCGCATGTTGAGGCGGCAAAGGCCGAGGCCTTTGAGCTGAAGCGCACCAAGATGAGCTACCTGACTGCGCTGAAGCTGTCCTGGACCAACATCCGCACCAAAAAAGGGCGCACGTTCCTCACGGTTTTCGCCTCCAGTATCGGGATTATCGGCATCGCGGTGGTCCTGGCGCTGTCCAACGGCTTCCAGAAGCAGATCGACAAGACGCAAAGTGAGGCGATGGCCTCCATGCCGGTGACGATTTCGCAAACCGGCACGGATACCAACTCGCTGATGACCGGGACGGACACCAAGACGTTTTCGAAGGCTGATCACGTGACCGCGGAAAAAAGTGCCGCGGACAAGGCGCAGCACACAAACAAGCTGAGCCGGGCTTACCTGGATTACCTGGACAAAATGCCGACCGGGGATGCGCGCAACATCGCGGTTTCTTACGGCACGGGCATGAACCTGATCCGCCAGGTCAATGGCAAGTACAAGGCCGTCAGCTTTTCCACGGCCAATCCGGACAGCGGCAGCGCCGATTATGGCTCGATGATGGCCGCGTCCACCGGCGTTGGCGGCGCGGTTTACCCCGTGCGCCGCACCAGCTCGGGCAAGACCTTCTTGCAGACCTACTACAAGGTTTTGGCTGGCCGCTACCCGCAAAAGAGTACCGACATTGTGCTGGTAGTCGACAAGAAGAACACCGTCAACATCAACGCGCTGAAGAACCTCGGCATCACGGTCAAGGAAGGCCAGAAGTTTAACTACAACGACCTGATCGGCACGACGGTGAAGCTGGTCACCAACGACAACTATTACATGAAGCTGCCGACAGGGACCTATCTCCCCAACCAGGACCTGAGCAGCGCCGCCG
This sequence comes from Lacticaseibacillus camelliae DSM 22697 = JCM 13995, assembly GCF_001436615.1. NCBI lineage: Bacteria > Bacillati > Bacillota > Bacilli > Lactobacillales > Lactobacillaceae > Lacticaseibacillus > Lacticaseibacillus camelliae. The sequence continues at coordinate 5,583 of NZ_AYZJ01000027.1, read as the reverse complement.
CGGCGCCTTCGACTAAGACCCTCACCGTTGCCGGCATCGTCCGCGTGAAGTCGAAGAACTCTGATGGCTTACTGGCGTCTGGGATCGCGTACAGTTCGGCGCTGACCAAGCAGGTGTTGAATGACAACAAGGACTCCGCAATCGTGGCCGCGCAAAAGGCCAGTCAAACCAACGTTATGACCGGTCAGCCGATGGACCAGGCGACGCGGTCGGCCATGCTGACCACGCTGGGCGGCACCAGCACGCCGATTTCCATCCAGATCTACCCGACCACGTTCAAGCTTAAGGACAAGGTCCTCAGCTACCTCGACAAGTGGAACAAGGACCACAAGCAGGCCGACAAGGTGATTTACACCGACTTGGCCGGCACTGTGTCCGACATGACCGGCGGCCTGATGGATGCGATCACCTACGTGCTGGTTGCCTTTGCCGCGATCTCGCTGGTTACCTCGATGATCATGATTGCGATTTTGACCTACACCTCGGTCATTGAACGCACCAAGGAAATTGGGGTGCTCAAGGCGCTGGGGGCCCGGAAGAAGGACATTACCCGCGTGTTTGACGCGGAGACCTTCATCCTGGGAATCGGGGCCGGCCTGTTCGGCATCGTGGTCGCCTGGGCGCTGACCTTCCCAATCAACGTCGTGCTGGAGAATGTGACCGGCTTGGCCGGTGTGGCCGTCCTCAATCCGGTCCACGCGGTCATCCTGGTGATCATCTCGACGGTGCTCACGCTGCTGGGTGGTCATGTGCCAGCCCGGATGGCGGCGAAGAAGGATGCGGCGATCGCGCTGCGGTCCGAGTAAAGTCATCGCTTCAGCAATCGAAACCGTCCGCAACTTGCGGGCGGTTTTTGTGTTGCCCAAACTTTTTTCAATTTTTTTGCTGAAAGCGCTTGACCTGAAACCCGTCCCACAAATTACAGTGACCTTGTTGATAGGAACAGCGATTCGATCCGCGGCGAAGCGCATGGCAATTACAGGAGGTCATCATCATGTTTGACACATTATTTCACAAGACAGCGCTTTTGAATCTGGACCTGGCGGATCACTCGGAGCTCGGCGCGCTTGACGAGGCTGCCAAGGAGGCGGCCAAGGCTTTCAAGCTGAATGAAACCGCACTGCACGCCAGCATGCTGGCCAGCGAGGCCCAGGGTGCGCAATTTGCCGGTGACCACGCGGCAATCGTCTACGCCTCCAGCGATGAGCTGACCGCCCCGAAGGCCTTGCTGCTCACGCTGGCCGACCCGGTGGCCTGGGGGTCTGGGGTCAGCGGCCGGCAGGTGAGCCAGCTGGTCGTGCTGGCGATGCCCGGCGACCACAGCGATGAGGAAAAGCAGGCCGTCATCGCGACCATCCGGCGCAAACTCAGCGGTGGTGTGCCCAGTCAGGCGCGGGACGCCGAGAAGTTTGCCCGCACCTTGTTGACTGACTGAGCCGGCGCTTGGCCACCGCTTCTGGTAGACTAAGGGGTGGAGGGGTCATCATGACAAATATTCACGATATTGCGCGCATCAGCGGTTACTCGGTTTCAACCGTGTCTCGGGTGTTGAACCACCGGAAGTACGTTTCCGACGACGTGCGCCGGCGCGTCCAGGCCGTGATCGACGACCTGGACTACGCGCCCAGCGAAGTCGCGCGCGACCTGAGCCGCGGCAAGACCATGAAAATTGGGGTCGTGCTGCCGGTGTTTGTGCACCCGTACTACACGGCGCTGATGCAGAGCATCACCGAGTCCGCGTTTGCGCACGGGTATCAGGTGACCTTGCTGCCGTCGAACTACCAGCCCAAGCTGGAAAAACAGTTTCTGGAGCAGTTTCGTCGGCGCTCGTTTGACGGGCTGATTTTCACCTCGCACGAAATGCCGCTGGCGGCAGTGGCCAAGTACCAGCAGTTCGGGCCGGTGGTGGTCTGCGAAGACCCCGGCGACGTTAAAATCGCCGCTGCGTTCACCGACCGCAAGGATAGCTACCGGGCGGCCTTTGAGTGGATCAAAGCCCGCGGCTATCGGCGCATCAGCTTGATGCTGCCCCGCGAGCCCAAGCTGTCTGCAACCTCGCGGACCATGGTCGAGGCCTACACCGCCGCGTTCGGGGCGGCGCCGGACCCCAAGGCCAACTGGATCGGGTCGATGACGAACGAGGACGGCAAGGCGGCCGGCGCTTTTTTCGCCAAGGTGCAGCCGGATTTCATCTTCACCAACGGCGATGACATTGCCGCCGGCGTCCTGGAGTACTACATTCAGCACGGGCTGCAGCCGCCGGCGATGATGGGCCAGGAGAATCAGACGACCGGGCGCTTGATGGGCATTTCCACCATCGACCATCACCTCGCGTCTGTCGGCCAAGCCGCGCTGGCCCTGGCGACCGGCGAAAAAGTCGGCACGATCGAAATCACGTCCCAGTTTATTGCCAGAGGTTAGGTCAACAGTGGCCCGCGCATGGTGCGGGCCATTTTTGCGCCTTGCGAAAAATCAGCCCGAAAAAGTTTCGGTATGCTAAACTGAGAACAAATAACTTTGCGGAGGCGGTTTCATGCAAGTGATCATCACAGTGATCGGAACGGATAAAGTGGGCATCATCGCGGCGGTGACGACTAAGTTGGCGGCGCTGGACGTGAATATTTTGGACGTGTCCCAAACCATCATGCGCGGCGCCTTTACCATGATGCTGCTGGCCCAGCTGCCCGAAACCGCTGATTTCACCGCGGTCAAGAACCAGATGCAGGCGCTAGGGGCCGACGTCGGTGTTGACGTCAAAATCGCACGGCAGGAGATTTTCGACGCGATGCACAAGCTTTAACGGTCAAGGAGGACCACGATGGAAACCAATCAGATCAAAGAAACCATCGAGATGATCAGCGAGGAAAATCTCGATATCCGCACCATCACTATGGGCATCTCGCTGTTGGACTGCATTGCCGGCGACACGCGCGAAACGGCCAAGCGCATTTATGGCAAAATCACCAAGAAGGCGGCCGACCTGGTCGCGGTGGCCGATGCAATCGAGAACGAGTTCGGCATTCCCATTGTCAACAAGCGCATCAGCGTGACGCCCGTTGCGCTGCTTGCCGGCAGCGATCCGCAGCCCGCTTTTCCGGTCATCGCGCAGGCCATGGACCGGGCGGCGAAGGCGGTGAACATCGATCTGATCGGGGGCTATTCTGCCACCGTGCAGGCAGGGTGCACGCCAGCCGACCTGGCGCTGATGAAGAGTATTCCCGAGGCGCTGGCCGCGACCGACCGGGTTTGCGCCTCGGTCAACGTGGGGGCGACCCGCAGTGGGCTGAACATGGACGCCGTCAAGCTGATGGGCCAGGTGGTTAAGGACGTGGCCGCAATCGACCCGGTGAACGCGATGAAGCTGGTGATTTTCGCCAACGCGGTGGAGGACAATCCCTTCATGGCCGGTGCGTTCTGGGGCGTGTCGGAAGGCGACGTGGCCATCAACACCGGCGTTTCCGGCCCCGGGGTGGTGCAGCGCGCGATTGCGGATGCGCCGAACGCGTCGTTCGAACAAGTCTGTGAAAAAATCAAGCAGACCGCGTTCAAGGTTTCGCGCATGGGTCAGTTCGTGGGCAAAGTCGCGGCCGAGCGGCTGGGGGTACCGTTCAACATTGTCGACCTGTCGCTGGCGCCGACGCCGGCCCGCAACGATTCGGTGGCCCAGATTCTGGAAACGCTGGGGCTAAGCCATGTTGGTACGCCGGGGACCACGGCGGCGTTGGCACTGCTGAACGATGCGGTCAAAAAAGGCGGCATCATGGCGGCGGAAAAAGTGGGCGGTCTTTCCGGTGCGTTCATTCCCGTCTCGGAGGACGCCAACATGATCGCGGCGGCCGAAGCCGGGCAGATCAGCATCGAAAAGCTCGAGGCGATGACCGCCGTCTGCTCCGTGGGCCTGGACATGATTGCCATCCCGGGCAAAACCACCGCTGCCACCATCAGCGGCATGATTGCGGACGAGGCAGCCATCGGCATTGTCAACAACAAGACCACAGCGGTCCGGGTGATCCCGGTGCCCGGCAAGGACGTCGGGGAGTCAATCGAGTTCGGCGGGCTGTTCGGCCGCGCGCCGATCATGGCAGTGAACGATGGTGATCCTAGCGTGTTCATCAACCGCGGCGGCCAGATCCCGGCGCCGATTCACAGCTTCAAGAACTGAGGCCAAAAAAACCAGCGCAGCCCTCGTTTTCGAGGACCGCGCTGGTTTTGGCTTGGACGGCTGCAGGTCAGGCCCAGTCACCACCGCGGAAAATCGGGATGATGGTGCCGTCTTGTTTGATGCCATCGATGTCCATCTGGGCCGAGCCCATCATGAAGTCGACGTGCGTGTCGGCCACGTTGAGGCCGCGGGCGGTCAGGCCCTCAGGCGTCAGCTTGGTGCCGCCTTCAATGGAGAACGGGTAGGCCATGCCAAGGGCCATGTGATCGGAGGCGTTCTCGTCGTACAGGGTGCTGAAGAAAATCAGGCCGGACTGGCTGATGGGCGAAGGGTCCGGCACCAGTGACACCTCACCCAAAGAGCGCGCCCCAGGAATGGCCAGCAGGTGCTGCAGGACCTCGTTGCCCTGGCCGGCGTGCGCTTCAACGACGCGGCCGTTTTTAAAGGTGAAATGCATGTCCTGCAAAATGCTGCCGGAGTAGGAAAGCGGCTTGGTCGAGGCCACCATGCCGTCGATGCGGCGGTTGTCCGGCGCCGTGAAGACCTCCTCGGTCGGCATGTTGGCGGTGAAGGTTTCACCCTGGGCGTTTTCACCGCTGCCGCCGTTCCAGATGTGATCTTCCGGCAGGCCCACGGTGAGGTCGGTGCCAGGCGCGCGGTAATGCAGCGCATCGAACTGCTCGCTGTTCAGCCAGGCCGCTTTATCCCGCAGCTTAGCCTCGTGCTTGGCCCAGGCGGCTTCGGGGTCCGCTTCATAGATGCGCACCGTCTTGAAAATGGCGTCCCAGAGCTTGTCGGTGGCCGCTTCAGGCGTGTCGCCTGGAAAGACCTTGGCCGCCCATTTCGGCGATGCGGCGCCGATGATCGTCCAGGCGATCTGGTTGCTGGAAATGGCCGTGCTCAGGTCGGCGTAGCTGCGCTGGAAGGCCGTTTGATAGGCGGCAACGCGGGCCTGATCGACGCCAGCCAGGTTGTCGGGGTCGCTGGAAGTCACGGTGATGCGCTTGGCCTGATGCGCCAGCCAGTAGTCAAACATGGCTTTCATTTGCGGCGCCTGGTGATTCAGGCGGTCTGGGGCCAGGTGCAGCATGTCCTGGCGCTTGGCAAAGTCGTCCTGCCACCAGACTTGGACCTCGGCCGCACCGCGCGCGTAGGCAGTGGCAATGATCTTGTGGGCCAGGGGGAGCTGATCAGTCGCGATTTGCAGATACACCGTGTCGCCAGGCCCGACCCCCACCCCAGTGTCGACCGCCAAAGCGGCGTATTTATCGAGCAATTGATCAAAATTCGGTAGAGTCATGGCGTTAGCCTCCTTAGGTTTGGTTTCATTGTAGCCGCTTGCAAGGCGCTGCTCAATGAGTTTTTGTTCCTCAATTTTCAAGTCAAGTGCAACGATGATAACGAATCCTTGATAGTGGTCT
>NZ_AYZJ01000026.1:0-23462 GCF_001436615.1 Lacticaseibacillus camelliae DSM 22697 = JCM 13995 | reverse complement strand
CATGGCCTTTTTGGTCTAGTCGCTAAGGTGTTGCACTTGAATTGTAAACTGGGGTCCTGAACTTACTTGCTTGGTGCTCTTTTTCACCTCATCGATATGCTTGTCGATGAAGAACATCATCAGGCCAAAGACGACGCCGAAGATACTGATCGCCATGATCGGCAGCTGCAGATAAGCAGCAAGGGCAAACCCGGCAATGAAGAATGGCAGGAATTCAATGTTCCAAACGTACTTGAGCAGCATGCCCATCCCAACGGCTGGCAGCATGCCGGCGGCAACGGTCAGGCCGGTCAGGAACACTTTTGGAATGCTGTTGACAAACATCTTGATGCCGGTGGTGCCGGCAAGAATAGCAATGAAGGCCAGGGCGAAGTAAGCCACTTCGTAAACGCCGACCTGCATCCACCAGAGCCGGTTGAACTTGGCGAGGTTGCGCTCGCGGATGTGCTTTTCGAAGACTTCAACATTCGCGGTGAACCAGAACTTCAGCAGGTTCCAAACAATGACCGCGAGCATTGAGATCGGGACGGCCAGCGCAACCGCAACGGCAGGTTTCTGGTTCAGGATCAGCGCGAACGCGACCCCGAGGACCCCGCCGACTTGCGTATCCTGTGGCAGGACCGCGCCGATCTGCATGACGCCGTAGAACGCGAGCTCAACGGCGGCACCAAGGATAATGGCTTGTGACGGGCTCTTCCCCAAAACCAGAGCCAGCAAAATGTATTGAATGAATGGCATCAGTTGGGCAAAAGAGCCGTATGCGTTGATAAACTTTGCGAAGGCCATGATCAGGCCAACCGCAATTGCTTGATATAAGAGCATTGTTTATTCTCCCTTCAATAAATCTACAAAGTGTGTCGGGGTATCGCCAGGTAATGGTTGATAAACAAAATTCTTGGCCTTGGTGGCAATCTCCCGCACCAGCTTGACCTCATCCTCGGTGAGGTACACCGTCTCTGAGATTTTCTGCTTATTGGCCAAGTCGCCACCGATCCGGCCAACGTTGGCAATGTCGACCTTGACGTCCTCCGGCGCCTGGACCCCATCGACCACGCGCTTTAGGTCTGCCACATTGTTCACGATCAGCAACATCTTCAGCTTGGCGCCGCGAGGGTCATTGGCCAACTTAATGGCTTTATCCACCGGCTCAACGGCCACCTTGATCGACGCCGGCGCCGCCAGCAGCAGCGCGTTTTTTTGAATCTCGCTGGCTGCGGCCCGGTCATTGGCCACGATGATCCGATTGAGCTGAAGTTCCTTGGACCATAACAAGGCGACTTGACCGTGAATTAGCCGATCATCGACCCGCATCATTTCGATCATTTCAACACCTCCATAGTAGTTAACGCTTTCAATTCACTGGAACACCACATGTCTATCCGGATATCACACGTGTTCATCATGATATAAGCAACTGGCGTGCCAAAGCAGACATGATTGGGGTTTGACGCATTAATTTTTGCTCCGCTATATTCTTAAACACAAAACTAAACACTTCGCTGCGGTTTGCCCTGCACACACGAAAAAGGCGCCACCCCCAGGGGGCGGCACCAAGCCACTGAATTTATTTAGCCTCAGTGAACGCGTAATTCATCAGCTGGTACAGCAGCGAAAGCTCGTAGCCGTTAATGTCAATGTTGTACTTGAGCTCCAGCGGTTTGAAAATGCCTTTGGCGACGGTGTTGAAGTCCGCCTCTTCCTGGCTGGCCGGTGTGCGCTCATCCTTCTCCCCGTTACGGCTGACCCCAGTCATCAGGCGCTCCACCATCAGGGAAATGTGCATGTACAGGTTCAGCTTGACCTTGCCGTCGAGCTGGATGTGGTAGTAGTTTTCGAACTTGAAAATGACCGTTTCGACCTCCTGAATGATCACGTCCGGGTTCAGGAAGGACAGGCGCTCGGTGACGCCTTCGATCGACAGGAAGCGGACGATCCGGTTGTACAGATCATCAAAGGTCTTCTGGTCGATGAATTGGCGCAAAATGTTGTGCAGAAACTCCTGCCCGGACGGATCCAGCAGGTCATAAATGTTGATGTGCGGAATGGCAAACGAGTCCGGGAGGTTGGTGGTCGTGATCACCAGCTGCGTTGCGTCGAACTCGCTGATGTTGTCTGCCTCGATGCTTTGGTGCAGGTGCGCGTAATCCATCGCCACCACGCTGAGGCGCCGGTCCATCACGGACTGAAAGATCTCCTTGAGCTTTTCGGAAATGCCCAGGCCCGACATGCATGAGATCACGATGTTCTGATTTTTGGCAAAGCCTTCGAAGTACTGCGTCGAAATGGCGTACTCCGTTGAGGCGTACTCCGCGATCCGGTCAAAGGGCAGCTTCTGCTGAATCTTGAGTGCGACGTCCAGCGCGGTGGCCGTGGTCAGGTTGTTGACCACCAAGACGTCGCCTTGCAGCTGATTCTTGATCACGCGGTACAGCTGGCTCAACGACCCCATGTCCACCAGCAAGATGAACCCGTTGGAGGTGTCAAAATCCTTCACCGTTTGCTTGGCGATCATCGCGATCTGGCCAATGCTGGAATCGATCGGCATGTCGATGGCGTCCACCAAGTACGTCCCGCACAGCTGGTTGACCACGGACTGAATGCTGGTGGCCATTCGCGAGCCGTGCGCCACCATCAGGCAGCGCAGCGCGATCGACTCATCAATCGAATCGCAGATCACGCTAGCCATGAGCAGCGGCAGCGCCTCGGCACTGGCGGCGTCCAGTGGCGGCAGCTGCTGGTAAAACTTCTGGGCGACGTGCAGCGCCCGCGGGTGATCAGCGGCCAGCAATTGCAGCTTTTCCAGCGGCGGCTGGGCCAGCGTGACTCGGGAATCATACAGCCGAAACAGCAAGTCCTCGTAATCGCTGGCCGCCTTCAGCCCGAACCGCTGCACCACGGTGTGCTTGAACACTTCTGCGTGAATACTGTGCAACAGTGAAATGCTGGGATCGATCGCGCCTTGCGCAGTGAACAGCGCCTGCAGCTTGCGCCGGACATCGGTCATGGTGAGAGCGGTGGCACTTTGCAGATAGGCAGTCAGCTGCTGGCCGACCGTCAGATCAAGCGCCGGCGGCAAGGCTTCACCCGCCGTATCCGGGGCCACCAGCATCGGCTTGGCCACTTTCAGCTGGCCGACCGGGTCGAACGCGGCGCCGGCCAGATCAAAGTCGGTCAGCCCGACTTTGAGCAGGTCGTCTGGGTGCTCACCCGTATTGGCCTTAGCGCAGGCCAGTTTGATCAGGTTTTTGAGCCGACCGACATTGCCGGCCGGGCGCAAGTTCAGCAGGTAGCTCACGGCCTGCGGAGCCAGCGTAATTGGCTTGTGAAAGTTCTTCGCCTCGGTTTGCAGCAGCACCCGGATGTACGCCAGCCGCTCGTCGACCGGCCGGTGCGCGTAGGTCGTCAGGTGCACCATGACCGGCACGCGGCGATTGAAGGTTTCCAGCAGCGCCGCGTTCGGGTCCTCAGTGGTGGCAAAAATGAAGCGGACCGTTGCGTGCCAGTCACGCTGATTTTCGCCAATGGGCCGGTAGATCCCGGTGTCCATGAAGGTGAACAGCTTCTCCTGATTTTCCCCGGACAGCCGGTGCACCTCGTCAAGGAGCAGGTAGCCGCCATCGGCCTCCTGAATCAGCCCAGGTTTGTTGGCCTCGGCACCGGTGAAGGCCCCTTTCGTGTAACCGAACAGGATCGAGGAAAGCAGCTCCGGGTTGTTGGCGTAATCGGCACAGTTCAGCACCTTGTACGGCGCATCGGCCGCGATGGCGCCGGTGTCACGGGCGTACTCGTACACTTTTTTGGCCAAAAAGGTCTTGCCGACACCGCTGCTGCCGGTAATCAGCAGGTTCAGCCCGCCTGGGTATTCGACCGCCGCAATGCACTTGCGAATGCTTTCGCGCTGACTGCCGGTGGCCCCGATCACCGCGTTCAGCCCGTGCAGGGCCGCCGGCTCATGACTGGGCGCACCAACCCCGGTCAGCCGCCAGCGGACCGGCCGGCCGTCGCTTTTAATGACGCGACCGCCCTTTTCCAACTCCCCCAAGTAATGGCTGGTCACGGACCGGCTTAGGCCCAAGTTTTCGGCCAAGGTCGTCGTTTCAACACTATCATGAAGCCGCAGCAGCTCCTTCAATTTCTCGTAAACCCGGTCTTTGGCGCGTTGAACGCTCATCAGCGTCTCCTCCTCCAAGAGGGCCCTCGTGCAAGCCCTTTCAGGGGTAACGCTAGCAGATTTTCGAGACGGGTTCAAGCCGGTGTTTAAAAATAAAGCGCGGCTAGTGTTGAACCGAGTCAAACACTGCCGCGTTCAAATGTCCTTGATGTACCACGTGTCGCAGCCGTCGTGCGGGTCATCGGCCAGCGCGTGCGGCAGGCGCGTGAAGCCCTGCGCCTGATAGAGCTTGTTGGCGATGGGCAGCTTGGTGTCGGTGACGACGTACATGCGCTCGTAGCCGAACGCCTTGGCGGCCGCAATACTCTTTGCCAGCAGCCGCTTCGACAGGCCCTGGCCGCGGGCCGCCGGGGTCAGGTACAGCTTCTGCAACTCGCAAATGTCCTCAAAATCCGCCACTGGCCCGATGCCGCAGCCGCCGAGGACCTGGTCGTCATCGGTGTCCGCCACCGCCACGAAGTACTTGGCGCGGGTCGTGTGCGCGTAGTACTCGGCCAGCTCGCCGATCTGCGGGTCGAAGTACGCCGTTCCCGGCAGGGCCAGGTCGGCCTCCTCCAGACAGAACTTCAGGATCTTTTTCATCTGAGCGTCGTCTTTGGGCTGAATCTCACGAATTTTGGGCATGCCGGTCATCTCGATTTCAAATTAATAGTCCCTAGTCTAGCACCGCCCACCAAAAAAGTCGCGGGCCCTAAGTGGGCGCGCGACTTCAAAAACGGTTACGCCTGGTGCCGACGGGCATAGGCCAGGGCTAAGCTGCCCAGCCAGCCGGTGCGTTCGGTGGCCGCCTTCAGGAACAGGTGCTCGCTGAGGTGCTCGGTGTAATCCAGCAGGCGCGGCAGACCCGCCACCACGCCGAGCAGCGCGCCGATCACCAGGCCGAGCCCGTAAAAGCTCATTCCCAGGGGCAGGCCCAGCAGCGTCGCGAGGATCACACTGCCGCCGAACACGGCGCCGGTGGCCGCCGCGCCGCGCTGATCGTCTAGGTACAGCTGCATCAGCATAATCACCAGTACGAAGCTGTTCAGGCACGCCCCGACAATCACCAGCTGCAGCACCGACGTCTCCAGCGAGAAGTACAGGCTTTGCGAGCTGGCGATGCCGATCAGCGTCACGACAATGATGGTCAGAATGCCTTGCGTCCGCACGATGCGCTGCAGCTCCTGGATCAGCACGCTGCGCAGCTTGGCCTGGCTTTGGTTGATTGCCGCCAGCGTGCCGCCGTTGTTGATCTGGCTCATCAGTTTGCGGTAGTACGGGTGGAACCGCGTCTCGATGGCCAAAAACAGCAGCATGTACACCGGCGTGATCAGCAGATAGGCCCAGAACGTGCTGGTGTCGTACATCAGATTGACCTGGAACAAACCGCTCAGGGAGATCCCGCTGACCAGCCAGTAAATCACGTTGGCGCTCCACAGCCCCAGCGCGTAACCGACGCCGGCCAACAACAGCCGTTTATTGTGGTCAATGGCCAGCAGCAGCGCGTACTGATCCGCCCGCCGGCCGATCGGCACCCGGCGCAGCAGGGCGCTCACCAGCCCGCCGATTGTCACCATCACGCCGCTGATAAAACTCACCAGCAAGGTCACCATCGGTCCGTGCTGAACCGGCAGCCACCACTGGTTGGCGCCGCACAGCAGGGCCACGCCGATGGCCACCGCCATGCCCCCGGCCAGCCACAGAAGCGGCAGCTGGCGCGACGCGACTTGGGAGACGACCAGATTCACGGAAAACAGGGTCAAAGTCGCCGCCAGACCGGTGAACAGCAGCAGCGCGAACCACCACTACGGTGAAAAAATCAGCCAGTAGACCCCGGCCGCGATCAGCGCAAGGGTCAGCTGCAGTTTCAGCCAACCAATCAAGGCCGGCAGCAGCCGGTCCGCTCGGCCTGCGTACAGCTCATCGGCCACGAAGCGCGAGGCCGCGAACTGCCCGACCGCGTTGATCAGCTGACCGAAGATGAAGCAGTACGCCACAGCCGTGGAAAAAAGGTTCACTGTGGCCTCCGACGTCCATTCCGTGGCCAGCATCACGCTGCGCAGGAGCATCATGCTCCCCAAAAGGATCAGCCAGGTGCCGGCGCCGTTGATCAGCGCGTAGCCGTATGCCCCCGCCCGCCGCGTCAGCGACTCGGGCTTGAACAAGCGGCTGAGTTTCGTTTCCAGATTAACGCCCGCCATCGCCTTGAGCTCCTTTCAGTTTGTAAAGGTGGTCGTAGGTGTCGGCCACTGCGTCGAGTTGGTAGTAGCGCCGGGCGCGGCGTGCGCCGTTTTGCCCCATTTTTTGCATCATGTCCGGATGCTGGTAGAACCACGCCAGGTGGTCGGCGATCCGCCGCGGCGCCACCGGCCGGACCACGAATCCGGCCTGGCCAAAGCTGTCATTGTTGCCGTACAGCAGCTCGCGGCAGGCGCCCACGTCGGTGCAGACCCATGGCAGCCCGGCCGCCATGCCTTCCAAAACGGCCAGCGGCTGCCCCTCGGAAATGCTCGAAAGGACCAGCACGTCCAGGCGCGGCAGGTAATCCATGACGTTGATCTGACCGGTCATGTGGACCTGGGCGCTGAGCCCCAAGGCGGCGATCATGGCCCGGCACTCGGCCGCGTACTCGGGATTCTCGTCGGTCGACCCCATCAGGTAGCAAGCAAACGGCACCCCTTGCTCGGCCAGCCGCCCGCACGCCTGGATCAGGGTCGTGATGTCCTTGATCGGCACCATGCGAATGATGGCGCCGATCTGCAGCCCTGCCTTAGGATCAAACTGGTGCCGCTTCAGGGTGGCCAACTGGGCCACGCGCACACCGTTCGGCACCAGCCGCAGTTTGGCGGCATCCGCGCCACCACTTTTCTGGTGGGCCTGGTTGGCGGCCGACAGCGTCACCACCGAATCCGCCGCGGCGTACGCCTGCTTGGCCAGGTAGCGGAAAAAGCGGACCCACTGGTGCTTGAACGCCGGGTCGAGCCAATCCGACTGCAGGATGTCCTCCTCGCGCTCGCGGGCGTAGATCCCGTGCTCGGTCAGCACGACCTTCACGCCCGTTTGCTCGTGCAGCGCCGCCGCTAAGACCCCGGCATAGCCGGTCGCGGTGACCTGCAACAAATCGTAGTCTCCGACCGGTTGCTGCAGCAGGCGCAGCAGCGGCGTCAGCATGTTGCGCCAGGACCAGTAGTAGGCCAAAAAGGGGCAGGATTCGCCAGCTTTTTCATACTGCTCGGCCATCAGCTGGTAAAACGTCTGGCTGGCCAGAAAGCTGTCGGCATCCCCCAGCCGGTCGGCGTCGGCAAGCAGCCCTAACGCGCCGGGCACCACCTGGGTCATTTTCAGCCAGTCGGCGATCAGTGCGCGGTCGGCGGCACTGAGCCTGACCGCCGTGCGCCGCGCATTGCTGGCGGTCAGCGGATACCGAATGATCTGACCCAGGTTGGGCAAGCGGTCGTAGCGCACGGCTCGCGGCTGGTCGTCCGCGGTGATGGCCAGGACGTCGAAGTGGTGCTGCGGCATCTCCTTCATCAGGTTGTGCACCCAGCTGGACACGCCGCCAGTCACATAGGGATAGCAGCCTTCAGCGATGATTGCGATCTTCATGGTGTTCCTCCTTTGCGCGGGTTACCCTTTTTCAATCGCCAGTGTCAGCGCGGCCCGCTTAGGCGTCACACTGTACAGGCGGGCGCCCAGTTCCCGAACCGTCCGGTCCTGGAAACTGCCGGTGGCCAGCTTGCCGTCCTTCAGCCGCACGGTCACGCTGGCATTGTCCGGCATGTGGCGGGCGTAAAGCTCGATTTGGGTGTCGCTGTAGCGCACATCAACGGCCCCGGCAAAGTACTGCTTGAGCACCGCCGTCGCGTGGTTCTGCGTCATCGGCGTGATCATCGGGTACGTCTTCTTAACAAAATCCAGCTGCTGGTCAAAGCTCTCGGCGAGCTCTTCCCAGTTGGCATTATTCGAGCGCGCCAGGTCGAACACGTCATCCGGGTGAATGAAGTGCGCCATCACCCCGAACGTCGCAGCGACATCGGCGATCTCGTACCGGTTATTAGTCGTGAAGGCATAACCGGAGACGTTGCGGGGAAAATCAAAGAGCTGCGGGTCGTCCTGGTTTTCGCCAAATTCCGTCACGTACCGGCTTTGCACCGCGTCGCCGTAATACAAGGCGGCCACCGTATCGACTTTGGGGAACACCTGCCGCACTGCGGCCAGACCTGTCTTGCTAGTCAGGTTGGACGGCGGCACGTAGGTGGTAATCGCGCGCGCCGGGGCCAGTGTGGCCATGAGCTCGGCCACCTGGTCCAAACCCGCGGCCATGCTGGCCTGATCCGGCCACGGCGTGTAGTTGAGTTTTTGATCGACCGGATCTTTTGCCAGCAGCAGCGGCTGGTGGTTAAACCCGTGCAGGCTGACTTCACCGCCCACTTTGTTCAGCTCGCGGACGTACTTTTGCCCCGTTCGGCGCATCGCACCGTACATTTCCGCATCGCTGCCGGACACGTCATTGTCGTAAGTCCCAATCAACGCACCGGTGTACTTCAGGTCGTACTTGCGGCCCAGCCGCAGCATATCCGGCCACCAGCGATGCGCGTAAAAGTCCGCGACGGTCATGGCTTTACCGCTGGCATCGGCCACGGTGGTCGTGGTGTCCGGCACTGGGGCCGGAAAATCGTCAATGTGCATCACCTGGATCCCGGCCTGGCTGGTCACCGCCACCGGGAACAGCCGGCCGACGCTTTGGACAAACAGCCCGCGCGCCAGGCGGTCATTCAGAAAACCGGTGTTCCAGTACTGCACCTGGCCCCCGGCGGTTTGATTTTCCACCAGGATGGGCCGGCTGCTCGCCGAGATCAACGTGGTCGCACTGGCGGCCAGCTTGACGTCCGCTGCGCGGTGCGCAAAGGCGCTGGAATCCTCGACGCTGGCATTCGGGTAGCCCGGGTAAATCGGTTCGTCAAATTTGATCCCCGTCACGCGGCGCACGCCGCCCACAGCAGTCAGGCCGAGCAGCTGCTGAAGGCGCGGCGAAATTTCTTCAAGGCGCTGCATGAACACGGCGCTGCCGCCGGCTTCAACAAAGTCGATCACGGCGTCTTCATAGGTGACAATGTCGGGATCGGCGATCAGCAGCGTGGCGTGATCCGGCTTTTGGCCAGCAATTTCCGCGGCCTGGATGTCGTCATACCCGACCTTGGCGTAGCTCAGACCTTGCTTAGTCGACTGCTGCAGCGCCGCGTCTGCGGGCGCAAGGGGTTGAACATACAGCAGGCGATTTTGGCCGTTCAACGTCGGCGTCTGGTCGGTGTGGCGTGTGGCCACCGTTTCGTCCGCCGCCGTCACCGGGAACACGCGCAGGTGCAGCGCGTCACTTCGGACCATCAAAATGGCCCCGACGACCAGGGCCGTCAGCGCAACGATTCCCAGTGTCATGATCAATTTAACCCGTTTCATCGGCGCCCCTCCTTAATAGAGTGAGTGTCTCTTGCTGCTGGGCGGTCAAATCGCCCAGTGGCTGGTCAGAAAGTGTGTGTAAGGCCTGTGTTACGCCGCGCCAGTTGCGCGCGGCGTAGGCAATGGCCAGCGCCAGATACGTGATCGGCGCCGCCGGGGCGCAGGCCGTACGCGCCGCGTGCAGCGTGGCCGCCGCGCCTTGGTGGTCGCCCAGGTCAAGCTGGGCCTGACCTAGGGCGGTCCAAATCTGCCAGGTGCTGCGGTGGTCCTTGGCCAACTCGCTAGCACGCTGGACCAGCTGCTGCAGGTACCGGCGCCTGCCGTCTTCATCCAACAAACCGGCGTCCAGCAGCGTCTGGTACGCGCTGATGATGCGGCAGGCGTTGTCAGCCGTCGGGCCCTCTGCGTAACTGAGCTCGGCCTCCTGCAGCCGGTCGACCAGCCGCTTGCGCTGATTCAGCTAGGTCGTGGCCGCGTAGTGAACCGTATCCACGTCGCCGCTGTTCATCGCGGTTTGCAAAATGGCACCGGCACCGTCAACGGCCTGGCGATGCAGCTGCACGACCACATTGGTGTGGCCGCCGGCGCGGGGGACGCCCAAGGCCGGCTTGAGCTCCTCGGCCGTCAGGTCTTCCTTGGCGGTTTGCCGCATCGCGGAATAATTCACGACCGGCTCAAACCGCTCGGCGAGGTGTGCCGCCGTCAGCGCGGTCGCGTCGACCGGCCGGTAACTGGCGCGCCACCAGATCGCCAGCGCCAGACCAATCCCCGGCAGCACCATCGCGATCACGGTGCACAAGGTGTCGAGCAGCGGCCACGCGGATCGCCACACCGCCTTGAACACCAGCAGGCAAAACGCGAGGTAACTCAGATAGACAATCGCCAACATTTGCCTCGCCTCACTTTCCGGTGTTCGCGCTTTGGCTCACGATTTGAGCGCCAGGCCGCGGGTACCCCGCCTGACGGATCATTTCCGCTTCCATCCGTTCACCTAAAATTTTCAGGAACCAGCTGAACAGGGTCATTTGCTGCGCGGTCAAGTCGCCCAGCGCCACGTCCAAGCCGATAATGTAAGCCAACTGCTGATCCACGTGCACGGCCCCGACCACGATCGGCGCCGTGGGGCCATCGGCTTCTGTGCGGATGGTGGGTGCCTTGCTCAGCGTGGCGCGCTGCACGATTGGCTCCGCCAACGTCAACGACTGGCCGGCGTCACCGCTGCCCGCAATGCGCGTCAAGGCGCCGTTCTGAGGCTCGTACACGGCGACATTTTCGGCGGCTAGGAACTGCTGCAACAGCTTCACCATCGCGCCTGGCACCAGTTGCGGCGGGGCCTGGTCGAGCACTTTAAACAACTCGAACAGCTCGGTCGTTTGGTTGTCGGTTGCCAGCAGTTTGGCCTTGAGCGCCTCCTTGCTGGTGTTTACTGCCGTCAGGGTCTCGTTAAGCTCTTCGTTATTCTGCTCCAGCGTCTCGTTTTGAAACACCTGATCGTCGTAGCGCTCGCTGCGCGCCGAGCTGATCCCACCGATCACGGCGACCACCAGCAGCAGCCCGCTCCAGTAGAGCAGCGTGTTAAAGTGCCACAGTTCAAGCAGCACGTCCTGCTGGCGCACCACACCGGTCAGGTACAGACTGCCGAAAAAGGTCGCCGCCCAGGTGTACATGCCGATCCCCATGCCGTAGTAGCTGGCAAAGCCGGCAACATAGGCGAACCCGATCAGCGGCAAAAACGCCTCTGGCACCCAGTCAGTTTCAGCTAATAGGTAGCCGAGCAGCACCAACCCGATGAGCGGTTCGATCAGCCGCAGCCCCCAAGCTCTGTTGTTGCGTCTTGTCATTGCGTTGCTCCTTTCAAAAACCCCTAACATCACCTTCAACCCCGTCGCTAAAGGTGGTCGTACACGTCGTTTGCGTTGACCGTGGTGGTCATCCCCGCCGTTTCGGCCGCCCGCTGGCTGGCCGCATCCGGGCACACTGCGAGTAGCTGCACCGGTCTTCGCCGCAGCTCGCTTAACCAGCGCTGACTCCAACTGTCATTGGCCACCGTCTCCGCATTGAAATCCTCCCACAGCACCATTGACACCACGCCTTCTGTGGCCGCCGTGTAGGTCTCGAACCCGCGATTCTGCCACCACTTCAGGTCCGGGTACGCCGCATGCATGCGCGTCAGCCAATCGGTCAAGGCCTGGCGCTGGGCGGTCTGAACGCGCGGCGCTTCGGTCAGGTAATCATCGATGTCACCGACCGTGTCGAGAAAAACGCCGGTGTACCCTGAAGCCGCGATCCGGGCCACCTTAGCAGAAAGGGCGGCCTGCACCTCTGAGCGGCGCAGGTCGAGCATATAAGTGTCCCATTTGGGAATCGGTACTTGCTTGCCATTGACTTGCAGGGCGGACTCGGCAGGCAAGTCATACGCCGGCTCCTGCTCCATCACGTTGACGTACCCAAACGTCTGCGTCCCGCGGTCTTCGAGCGCCTGCACCTGCGCGGCCTGCCACCCGTTGGGTTCAATGATCGCCAGCGCGCGGTCGCTTAACTGGTCAACGACCGCGTCACTGGCCGCCCCGTAATAAATCGTGAATGTCTGTTCCGGCATTCGCTCGCCTCCCGTCAGGCCGCACAGCGCAAGGAGTAGTGTCCCAACCAGCAACCATTTCGCCATGGCGTCCCTCCCTTTCGTAATTCCAACGTATCATGGTGATACTTGAGCAGGCTAATCAAACGGTCGTTATTTATGCTTTTGATTAATATTCGCTTATGCAGTTCTTTTTAAAAAAAAGGGCCCCGCACGTGGCGAGTCCCTCTGGCTGATGTGATTCACTGGGCTAACGGTACGGCGTTGTTTCGCTGAAACGCGCCTCGAAAGCGAAAACACGACGTCCCCTTTTTTCACTTTCTGGATTCCATTAGCGTCACCGGCCCTGTCCGTTTCGAGTCAAAAGGGCTTCACCGCCTTTCGAGACCATGATATAATTAAGACAGCAAAAAGGGACGCCCTGCAAGACGTCCCGCGCAGAATTATTTTGAACGATGGCATTCTGAATGCAAACGTTACCCCGCATCTTCCTGCTCAGGGTTCAGCGGCGTATTTGTTTGCTATTTTTTTCGGCCGCGGCCGAATTCTTTCATCAATAATCGCCATGTGATAAGCAACATCGTGATCACGAAGATCAATGATGTCAACTCGCTGATGAAAGTAATGATCCACGTCATGACGTCGATCAAAAGCAAACTCGTACCCCCTTTCTACCGGAAATCAAGGTTATGAGATTAAGCTCATAAGCCTCACCTTCTTTCGAATGCGAGATACCACCGCTCTAAACGCTTCTGCTCCAGACATTATACCGGGCAGCAGTGCCCACTGCCTACCCGTTCGGCCGCTTCCTCATCGAAATATCTGGAAAGCATCATTGCCGCGCCAGAATCGCTTTTGACCGCTAAAGACACCTGCTATAATCGGCGGCGCCACGCCTGCCGTGGCAAAAAATGGCCGGCTTCATGCTGGCCTGCTTTGGGGGAATTGCATTGCTTAGGGACTTGATCTTGGAAATCGCCTTTCTGGTCACACTGATCTTCATCTACATTATCCTGTTGATTCTCACGGGCTACGCGCTGATTGCTTTTCTGATCACCGGTGACTGGCACACTTTTCTCGGCCGCAGCCTTATTGTTTGGGGAATTTCACTGGTCATTGACACCTTCCGCAAGGCTGCACTGCCCGACGACCTTTGACGACGCCACCACGCAAAAATGCCCTACTCACCACGCGTGTGAGCAGGGCATTGCTGTAGCCATTTTACTGCGGCTTGACGTCGCTGAGATTCTCGCCATTGGTTTGGATGACATGCTGGTACCAGTAGAAGGAATCCTTGCGGCTGCGGGCCAGCGTGCCTTCGCCTGCGTCATTTTTGTCGACGTAGATGAAGCCGTACCGCTTGTCCATCTGGCCGGTGCCGGCGGACACCAGGTCGATGCAGCCCCATGGCATGTAGCCGAGCAGGTCGACCCCGTCCTCGTTGACGGCCTTTTCCATTTCGGCGATGTGGGCACGCAGGTAGTCGATGCGGTACGGGTCGTGAATGCGGCCGTCCGCTTCGACCTTGTCGACCGCACCCAGGCCGTTTTCAACGATCATCAGCGGCTTTTCGTAGCGCTCGTACAGCCAGTTCAGGCTCCAGCGCAGGCCCTGCGGATCGATGGTCCAGCCCCATTCTGTCGTCTTCAGGTGGGGATTCGGCACGATTTCCTTGTCGCCGACAAAATCGTAAGCCGGGTTGTCCGCCTGGTGCGCCACGGTGCTGGACGAATAGTAGGAAAAACCGACGTAATCGACCGTGCCGGCCGCCAGCGCCGCGCGGTCCGCGTCCGTGATGTCCGGCCGGTAGCCGGTGCGCTTGAAGTAGGCCTCCATGAAGGCCGGGTAGTGGCCGCGCACATGCACGTCGCTCCACCAGGTGCGCTTTTGCATCGCCTTTTCCGCCATGAACAGGTCCTCAGGCTTGCTGGAAGCCGGGAACATCGGCGTGAAGTTGATCATGCAGCCGATCTGGTTGGTCGGGTCGATCTCGTGGCCGGCCTTGACGGCGAGCGCCGACGCCACCAGCTCGTAATGGGACGCCTGGTACATCGCACTGGCGCGGTCCTCATCCGTACTGCCCTTGGGGAACAGCAGGCCGGAGTTGGTTGCCATCGTGAACTCGCGGTTGTAGTCGCACTGGTTGTCGATTTCGTTGAACGTCATCCAGTACTTGACCACGCCCTTGTAGCGCTTGAAGCAGGTGGTCGCGAACCGCACGAAAAAGTCGATCAGCCGGCGGTCGCGCCAGCCGCCGTATTCGTTGACCAGGTGCAGCGGCATTTCAAAATGACTCAGCGTGATGACGGGCTCGATACCGTACTTGTGGCACTCGGCGAACACGTCGTCGTAGAACTTCAGGCCGGCCTCGTTCGGCTCGGTCTCGTCGCCGTTGGGAAAAATCCGCGTCCAGGCGATTGACGTGCGAAACGCCTTGAAGCCCATTTCCGCAAACAGCTTAATGTCTTCCTTGTAGTGGTGATAAAAATCGATGGCCTCGTGGTTCGGGTAGTTCAGCCCCGGCTGCACGCCGGCCGGGGTGATCTGGCGCTCCACGCCGTTGGCCCCGGCGGTCATCACATCGGCGATTGAGACGCCCTTGCCGCCTTCCTGCCAGCCGCCTTCGAGCTGGTGCGCCGCGACCGCACCGCCCCACAGAAATCCATCAGGTAATTTTGCCATGAGTTAATTCCTCCCTTTTTACCTGATTAGCGTAACCCACTAAGGAAAAATGGTAAACCGCTTTCGCAAATAAGTCGCAACACCAAAAAGGCCGCTTTCACCCGATAGGTAAAAGCGGTCCGCTGTGCCTTATTTCACCACCGGCGCGGCACTTTGCAGCCCCTGCTGGCGCTCTTCCTTGATCTTGTCGTCCGTGTAGTACTGAGCCTGCGCGTTGAACAGCTGGCGGTACAGCCCGTCCTGCTTCATGAGCGACTCATGATTGCCGTCCTGCACAATCTGGCCCTGATCAAACACCACGATGCGCTGCGAAAAGCGCGTTGAGCTCATGCGGTGCGAAATGTAGATGGCGGTTTTGTCGCCCACCAGCGCATCAAAGCGCTGATAGATCTCGTACTCGGAAATGGGATCCAAGGCGGCGGTCGGTTCATCCAGGATCATGATCGGCGCGTCTTTGTACCAGGCGCGCGCGATGGCGATTTTCTGGGCTTCCCCGCCGGAAATGTCGATGCCATCATCGAACAGACTCTTGGTGATCGGCGTGGCCAGACCCTTCGGCATGGCCTTGACCCGGTCCGTGATGTCTGCCACGGCCAGCGCCTGCCAGACGCGGGCCTCGTCCACCTGCGTCGAGGCGGCGACGTTCTCCCCAATCGAGTAGGCAAACAGCCGGAAGTCCTGGAACACGACGCCGAGCAGACTCTGATATTCGGCCAGGTCATATTTTTGAATGTCGATGTCGTTGAGCGTGATCTCACCTTCGGTCGGCGTGAACAGCCGGCACAGCAGCTTGACCAGCGTCGTTTTGCCCGAGCCGTTCTTGCCGACGATCGCGAGGCGCTCGCCGATGTGCAGCGTCAAATTAATGTGGCGCAGCGCCCACTCGTCGCTGTCCGGATACTTGAACGAGACGTCGTGAAACGCGATGGCAAAATCGTTGTCCGTGCGTTTTTCCACCGGCAACGTACCGCCGGTGTGCGAGGTTGGCATTTTTAAAAGCGTCACATAGTACTGCAGGTAATTGACCTCGTTCACCGCGTAGCCGAGCTCGCCGATGAAGCCGTCAAAGGCCAGCATGAACTGCTGCAGGTAACCCACCGCGATCAGCACTGTGCCGATGGCCAGGCCGCCGGCGTAGGCCTGAAGCCCCACCAGGACGAACAGGCCCCCGACCGCCAGCTGGATCACCCCACTGGGCACCGCCGTCGCGCCGAACATCCCCATCATGCCGTGCCAAGTCGCCTGATTGCCCGCATCCAAGGCCTTCTCCTCGGCGCGGGACATCATGCCGTCCGCATCGTAAAGCCGGGTCAGCTCGCCATTTTTAAAATTCTCGGCAAAATCGTTGTAGTACTGCCACGAGACGTTGTGGGCAACGATTTTCTGGATCATTTCCCGCTGCTTCACACTCCCACGCCGCATGCCCCAAACACTGAGCAGCAGCGGCAGCGCCAGCACGGCCAAAATCACAACGAGGTACCAGGGCGAATTAAACAGCCAGGCAAATTTGCTTTCGGTGACGTGTCCGCGCAGCAGCGTGACCAGGATGCCAATGGCGAACCCGGCGGCGATCAGCATGTTAAAGGCATGGTAAAACCCGCTTTGCACCAGCGCACCCAGATCACCGGAAAAACTGGCGCCGCGGCGGGCCGTGTCGTAGGCGGCGCGCAGGTCTTTGGATTCGAAGTCCTGATAATCCAGCCGCACCAGCTTCTCGGCCGTCAGCGCCTCCAGCCGCTGGCCCAGCAGTTGGTGATGATCGGCCTGGAGCTTCTCCACCACCCGCTGCAGTACCGTCAGCCCAAGCCGCACCGCCAAAAAGGCGAGGAGCAGCGCTACGATTTGGGCAGGGCGTGCGCGGTGCTGCAGCATGATCAGCAGCACCCCCAGAAACCCCGTGTTCAGATACGGCAGGATCCCAATCAGCAGTACATAGCAGAACTGCACCGGCAGCATCCCCGCGTCGACTTGGTGGATCAGCCACACGATTCCGCGCAACTTAGTCCAAAACGACTTGTCCTGATCCATCCTGCTTCACCTCCTTTTGGTAGTACTTGCTCTGGATCGCGTACATCTCGGCGTAAAGGCCGTGCGCGCTCAGCAGTTCCTCATGCGTGCCCTGCTCGACGATCCGCCCGTCTGCCAGAAAAATGATCTGGTCGCAGAACCGGGTCGATGCCAGGCGGTGCGAGATAAACAGCGAGGTCTTGCCGGCCGTCAGCGTCGCGTACATCTGATAAACCGCACTTTCGGCAATGGCATCAAGCGCCGCCGTGGGTTCGTCCAGGATCAGCACCGGCGCGTCTTTGTACAGGGCTCGCGCCAGCATCAGTTTTTGCGCCTGCCCGCCGGACAGGTCCGCCCCGTCATCGTGCAGGTTCCGCGTCAACTGCGTGTGCACGCCTTGCTTCAGGCCAGCGACGGTTTGCGTCAAATCAGCCTGCTTCAGTGCGGCTTGGACCCGCTGCGCATCAGGTTCCGCCGTCATCGCCACGTTCTGCGCAACGTCCGCGGCAATCAGCGTCGATTCCTGGAACACCGGCGCAAACAACGCGTACCGCGTTTGCGGTGGCAGCTGGGCCGCATCGACCCCGTTGATCCGGATCGTACCGCTGGTCGGGTCAAGCAGGCCCATCATCAACTTGCTCAGGGTGCTTTTGCCGGCGCCATTGACACCCACTAACGCCAGGCGCTCACCACCGGCCAGCGTGAAGCTGACGTCCCGCAGTGTCGGTTTTTCCGCCTCCGGGTAAAGGTAGCTCACATGCTCGAATTGAATGGTCACCGGCCGCTTGGCCAGCTGGCTTGCATCTGCAGCCGCCAGCGGTTGGGTGGGCGCCGGGGTCTGGTGATCTGTGAACGCCCGCAGTTCCTGCAGGTCCAAGCTGGCTTTTTGCAACTGATGCCAGTCCATCAACAGACTGTTGGTCAAGGTGACGAACTGGTTGGTCACGCCAAAGAGCAGCGTGAATTGGGCGATGGAAAGCGTCTGGGCCGCCGCGGCCAGCACCAGCATGGTGTAAGCCGCGCCATCACGGACGAACCCGGCCACGTCCCCGATCAGCTCCGCCACCGCTGTCCGCGTTGAATCGGCGCGCTGCCAGTGCATCCGGACCTGAAGCAAGGCCTCATAGTGGCTTTGGTACCAGTCGCCAACATGGTAAAGCCGCATATCTTTGCCGTTTTCCAACGCGTAGGCGGTGCGGCTCAAGTAGCTGGTCTGCCGCCGCTGGGTGGCCCAGTTGGCCTTGTTGGTCTCGTACCACTGCCGGTAGCTTTGCAGCCCCCAGTAGCCGATGACGGCGGCCACCAGAACCAGGACAAACAGCCAAGGCGTGAACGCGGATAACGTAATCGTGAAGATCAGCAAGGTCACGCCGTCCGCCAAAAGCGCTTTAATGCTTCGAAAAATGGCTTCAGCACCGGCCAGCGTCCAGGACAAGGCGTTGCTAAACGACTGGTGAAACTGCTCCTGAACGTGCGGCGTCTGCAGCTGCTGGTAGGGCATCTGGTAGGTCAGCTGGTGCAGCGCCACGGCCAGTTTGGCGCGCAAGTTCGATCCCCACGCGTCCGCGTAAAACTTGAGAAAGGTGCTCGCCGCCCCTGCGGCCGCCAGCGCCACCGCCATACCCAGCGCGACTTCGACAAAGTAGCTGAAGTGTGCCCGACTGGCGAGCAGCCCCACCAGCCAAGCCGGCGCGATCACGCCGATCACCCCAGTCAGTGCCGTGACCACGACGGTCCCGAGAATATCCCATTTGAGACCGGGAAAATAACGCTGCACCTGCCTAAAGTACCAGCGCAGGTTGTTGACCAGTGAATACTGCGGCTTTTTTCTCGCCATGACGCCATCTCCATTCTTACTGCCTTCACTGTACAAAAAAAGTGGCCGTCGCGGGTCACTTTTTCGTTAATGGTCTGAATTCTCGCGCGAATGGTCATGGCTGAGCGGGAGCGCGATCTCGGTCACGAACACCTCATCTTCGTACTGGCGGTTGATCATCCCGCCGTACTTGGCCACCAGCTTGTTGATGCGGCGAATGCCCAGGCCACGCTTGTCATTCTTGGTCGAGGCGTAGTGGATGTCGATCTGCTGGTCGGCGGGCCGCGTGTTGGTAATTGAAATGTACAGCTGCTGCTTCAAGATCGCGATGTAAACCCGCAGCCGCCGCTTCTCCCCCGCGGGCTGGGCTTCGATGGCCTCCAGCGCATTGTCCATCAGGTTGCCGACGATGACGACCAGGTCAAGGTCCTGGATCAACGGCGTCGCGCCGACGAACGCCTTGACGTTGGTCGGAATATTTTCCCGCTCCGCCAACGTTAGCTTCCCATTCAAAATTGCGTCGAGCATCGGGTTGCCAGAGTGCACCAAGGTGTCGACGGTATCAAGCTTATCTTCCAGATCGTCCAGGTAGGCCCGAGCCGCCGCGGTGTCTTGGCTGTCGAGATGGGCCTTCAGCGCCTGCAAGTGGTCGTGGTAATCGTGGCGCCACCCGCGCATGCCCTCGTACAAGCCTTGCACCTCGCCGCTGTACTGGGCCATCATCTGGTCCAGGCCCTTGGCAAACACCGCGTCCTGCTGCGCGAAAAACTGCCGGACCAATAGGCTGAAACCAGCGGCCGCCAGCAGCGTTGCGGCGGCTACCACCACCTGCACCCAGCCGGTCGTGAGGACCAAAGCCCCGCCGCCGCACAGCACAAACCCCAGCGCGATCAGCCGCAGCCCCCAATGGTTCTGGGTCCGCCACAAACCTATGATGGCAGCCAAAATCACGCCAAAGGCAAGACTGGCCGCGCCGACCCACATGGTCCCGGCCGCAGCCAAACAGAACAGCCCGGCCAACACCAGCGCGTTTTCTTTTTCACCCTTGCGCCACTGAAACGCCGCACTGACTGCCGCAAACAGAATGCCGGCGAGCCAAGCCAGGTGCCCCCAAGCAACGGCAAAGGCCCCGGCGGCTAAGCCGAGCCCGGTGATGCTTTCCCGCTTCGCCGACCCGCCCAGGATCAGTCCCAAGCTGCCGCCGGCCAGCGCGGCGATTAGCCCCTCAGTTATCATCAGCCAGCCTCCGATAGTGAGCGAAAAAGGCTTCGCGCGTGCGCTTGCGTTCCTGGCGGGCAATTGGGTAGTGGGTGCCGTCCGCCATTTCCACCTCGCCAGTCGTGACGCGACGCACGAAGTTCAGATTCACCAGGATCGACCGGTAGATGCGAATGAAGTCTTCCTGTTCAAGGCTCAAGTAGTCTTTCAACTGCCCGGCGGCCACCAGCGTTTGGTCTTGCAAGTGAAACGCCAGCGCGTGATCAGCCACTTCGATCGCGGTCAGCTCGTATAACGGAATGCGCTGCGCTCCTGCCGCCGTGGTCACCAGCAGCTGCTTGGCCGGCTTTTGGGCGCGGACTTTTGCAATAATGGTGGCCACTTTGGCGGCAGTCAGCGGCTTCATGATGTAGGCCAGCGCGTTAACATCATAGCCTTCAAACACGTATTCATCGTAGTTGGACACGAATACCAGCGGCACCGTTGGATCCACCTTGCGCACGGCTTTGGCTAACGTCATGCCATCGGCGCCGGGCAGCTTAATGTCCAAAACCAGCACATCTGCGGCCACTTGGGCAAATTCAAACGCCTCTGCGGACGCAAACGGCAGCACGTGAATGGGATCGGCAGCAGTCGAGGCAGCTTCAAACAGCTGCTCTGTGCGTGCTCTGGTTTGTTCGTCATCTTCAATTAACGCCACCTGCATGAAACCGTCTCCCCCTTAATTGGTACTGATTATAGCATAGGGTAGCGAACCAGAATTGCAGTACAGCATTCCCAGATGCGCCGGAATCCTCGTCAGCCACACTATTGCGCTAGATTCTTGCCCAAAACAGGTGACAGGTAAATCCGGGCCAGAATATAATGAAAACACAAAAACAGGCCTCACGAATGAGGCCTGCGCAGAGCCGTTGTTAACGGCCGGTGTTATATGAACAACGTTAGACCGTCAGACTTACCCAAAAGTCTACTGACGGTCTTTTTGTCGCCACACGATTCGATTAGCTGGACTATTGGCCGATGGTCACGCAGAAAATTGTTGCAACTAGATTGTTAAGCGCGTATATTATGGCCAAGATCCTCATGATACTATCATTGTAATTTAAGAACCGTGCTAATTAGTGTTTTTCACTCTTAGGGTGAGTGAGACCCAGTGTCTCACCGAGAGATGGAGATGATCAAATGACTGAGTCACAACGTTATCAGCGGCTCGCGCGCCTGCTGAAACACGGCGCATGGCTCTACGCCGTTTCGTATCTGATGGTGATGGGACTATTCCTCAAGTTTCATCTGTATACATTGCCTTACTCGACGAAAGCATCCTACCTCGAGAAACATAAGGTCGCTAAGTATGGCCTAACGCGGTTGCACGGCAACTTGGCGAGCATCAATGCCTGGTGGCTAGTCCTTTTTCTCGCAGCTGGATTCATCCTTGGCCTGCTGATTTTCTACGCCGGTCGCCAGATTCATCAGCCGGGCTTCCCCGGAATCATTCTGGCCGTCGGGGCATTGATGCCACTGCTGCCGCCGTACAGCGAAAACGTCCTGGCGCGAATTATGATTGCCACCGGCTTTATCCTGTTTGGGGCAGGGCTGCAGTGGTTTATCAACAAAACCCTGATCACCGGACCTTCGCCCTATAAGAGCAGTAAACCGTTCTTCCCTGAGCATCAGATGTAAAACAAAAACCGTGCAGCGCCCGATTTGAAGGCCTGCACGGTTTTTCGTTAGCTCAAAACCCCAATCACGCAAGCAGGACTGCGCGACCAGTGCAGCCGACTCACGACAGAACACTCACGACGCGTCAAGCGGGTGAACTGCGACCAAGCGCGACTGCAAGGTAATCCGCCACACGTGCTCAAAAAACCAGGCAATCAGTGCGACCTGCCACCCTGCGTTGAAAAGTGTGTCGGCCAGCCCGTTAGCCCAGAAATTTGCCCGACCAAACACGCGGTACTGAGTTACTGACAGGACGGTATAAACAATGATCGCCGCAACCATCCCGAACCACCAGCTCCAGTGGTGCACCCGCTTTTTAACGTTCGGCAGCGCTGCGTCCGAAACCCGCTCGCTGAGATTGCCTACCCGGCTTGCGCGAAGAAACCAAACCAGCGAAAGTGCGTAAAGGCCCAGCCACAAAATAAAGTCGGTGTCCGCATGCAGCAGCCGAAGCGGAATCACAAACAGCGAAACACAAAAAACAATCAAAATACCCAGGGGGAAAAGCATCGCAGGCCACCCTAACACACTGTCTGCGTGTGTCACCGCGTCGCCTTGCAGCACAGGCAGGCCGAAAATAAACCGATATCCCCATTTTTTCACCGGGCATCCTCCTTCAAAATCAATCGCGGCACCTGATGCGCCGCTTTATTCCCTTCGCCGTGCCAGCGCGCCAGTCGCGATCACCAGAATCGTCGCGCCTTGGATCAAAAATAACGCGATGCCTTGATCGCCCACGATCATCGTCCAAATGGCCAAAAAGATAAGCAGCGCATCGATCACAATTAAGGTCCGAACAAGCCAAGAGTGGGTGCTAAGAGTTTTCATCGCTATCGACCTTTCACGGTGATTTGACACCGTTGCCTGACTGAAACCGCATCCAATATATTGCTACAATTAGAATACCCCGTTAACAATCCTTTGACAATCCGCCCCTATCATATGTAGGCGTGCGCCCTAGCGCTTCTTTTTAAACCTATTCCTGACCGCGATCAGCAGGAACGTCAGAACTGTAACACCGACTGCATTCAGCAGCCCGATCCAAATGCCGTACCGCGAACCAAACCAGAGCCAACTGGGAACCACGACCAACCCAGTGATCAGGCCGAGCTGAATCAGCCGGCGTTTGAGCTTCAGCATGCGCATTTCAACGCCTCCTTCACCTAGCAGCGTACGTGACTGATGACATCACCATACCCTCTTTGCCAGGTTTGAGAAGCAAAACGACTTGGCGCCGAATCTTGAGACGCACACTGGCTCATGTGACTGTCGTGATGTGTCTCCTTGAGCAGTGAGATTGGCACCGCTAATCTTGTGGCAGAAAACTTATGCGGATTCTGGTGATCCGCCGCCGCTCAAACCAACCAAGCCTTACAACTGCGATCTTGTAGCGCCACTTTGATGGCAGTGGCAAATCGGACCGTTCATTGCCAGCTAAAATATTCCAACACTATTTTTCCAATTTAAAGGTTTCCGTATTCGTTTTAAAACCCACATTGTCAACAGACTGTCCATGACGCCCACCTAACGTCTGAACAGAAGTAAACGTGCCATAGCAACTCCTCAGCGGAAAAAGCGTTGGACCAACAAATAGGGCCACTATCACTGCACAAAGCAATCCGACAATAGTGAGAAAGCGGGTGCTGGCATAATGGTCTGCGTTCATCACGCACCACATGGGTAGTGACCTCCGAATATAATATTTAAATCAAGCAGAGAAAGGCTCCCAGTCTGACCTAGCAAACTTAATCGTCGTCTCGCGCCAAAGCCCTACGCCTATGAAGTGCCCTACAATTGTTAGACAAAGTGTCTAATGATTGTGGGGCTTTTTTTGA
>NZ_AYZJ01000025.1:0-488 GCF_001436615.1 Lacticaseibacillus camelliae DSM 22697 = JCM 13995 | reverse complement strand
AGGGCAAGACTTACCCTGGTCGCGATAGAAGTGTACGAAACTATCAACGCTGTGCACGCGAGGCTTGCGGGTAAGCTCCTTGGTGAGAGCTTTGAAGAACGCACGGCCGGTTTTGAGAAAGGCGTGGTGTCCGGTTCTGTCGCGTTTGCGGTCGTGTATGGCTTGGGCAGTTTCCGCAAGATAGACTTGATGCGAGTGACGCTTCGAGTCGAGCTGAGTTACAGATCCACGCGTGATTTCCCGTGAGATTGTCGCTTTACTGCGATGAAGCTTCTGTGCAATCACGGTCGCGGTGTCACCAGTAGCCCGAAGGGCCTGAATTGTAGCACGGTCGCTAAGACTGAGTTGTTGGTAGTGCTTGTGAGTGTTAATCTGAGAGTGGGTCATGAAGATTCCTGCTTTCTTGTCTGGTTGCACTAACAAGAATAGGTCTTCATGGCCTTTTTGGTCTAGTCGCTAAGGTGTTGCACTTGAATTGTAAACTGGGG
>NZ_AYZJ01000024.1:0-62032 GCF_001436615.1 Lacticaseibacillus camelliae DSM 22697 = JCM 13995 | reverse complement strand
CATGGCCTTTTTGGTCTAGTCGCTAAGGTGTTGCACTTGAATTGTAAACTGGGGCCAAACAATTAGGCTTACAAGAAGCCCCAAAAGATCCTGAGCATGATCTAAAAAAGCTATCAGCCCATGATCTTAATAAGTCCTATCAAGGCTTGCAACAACAAATTCAACAAACAACTAGTCCACAACAAAAAGCGCAATTAAAAAATCAGTTAAACGATGTGCACCAAGAAATTAGTGATCGAACTCAAAAACAGCTGCAAGCATTTTCTGAAAAGAATCCGGGAATCAAACAACCTGATCCTGAATACGATCAAAGTCTGAAACGTTAGCCAGTTTTTAAAGGACATGCTATAATGAAGGCAGAAAAAGGAAGCCCTGCCGAAAACAGGACTTCCCACGCAAGCCGCTTCAAAGGCGGTGGCATAATTACAAAACTATATTAATGTCGTCCCGTAACTCGCCAAAGTTATAATCGGGGCGGCTTTTTTATTTGTGGTGCTTGTCGATATAGCTGAGTAGCGCGATTAAAAACGTGCCAAACAGCAACATCAACGAGAGTGTCTGGAAGACGCTCATTGACTGTGAAACCTTCCTGAAGATTATTCCATGTTCCCATGGGCCTCACCTCGCAAGGGAAAAGACAGCCACCGCCCTTAAAGATAGATTAAGTACAGTATATCAAAAGCTTGTATATAAATCAAGAATTCAGCGGGAAAATTCATTCGATCACTCGATTAAATCTTGATTTCACATTGAAGAATGTGTATAATAGGTTTACAAGTCTGATTTTGGCGGAAAGCGAGGTAAGCGTCATGGCCATTAGCTATAAGAAATTGTGGAAACTACTGATAGATCGCGATATGAAAAAGAAGGATTTACAGAAAGCTGCCGGTATCAGCTCGGCGTCAATAACAAAACTTGGAAAAAATGAAAATGTGAATACAGAGATCATAGAAAAGATATGCGTTGCCTTGGGTTGCGATGTTAGCGACATAATGGAAATGACGGATGAAGAGGCAAAATGAGAAAGGCGGATTGAAATGGGTGAGATTATTGAATACGGAAATCTCCAAAGACAAAAGAACACCATTTCCCGGCTGCTCATTTACTGGACACGAATAAGGAGGCTGTCTTCACAGCCGGTGTCTGTCAGTAGACCTCTTTCGGAAAAGCTGCAGGACGTATCTCCGCGGAGTAGGACGATGAGGCTTGCCTCATGCTTTCAAAGTGTAATCGTACAGTATCCGGACAACGTGGTCATCAAGGATATCGACGTGATGTTCAATCCGGCCTATCAGGTCGACGTTTTGAAAATTCTGACCGAGGCTCGGAAGAGCAAACCCTACAGCGTAATTTGGCCGGGACGATACGAAAACGGAACGCTTTATTACAGCGAACAAGGGTATCCGGATTATAAAACATATGAAGTAAAGAACTATGACATCACCTGTGTCATTTAAGGAGGAAACACCAACATGAAGTATTCAGAGCTAATAAGCTTCAAGCCTGTCGAATCGACGATACAGCTTGTTGAGGGGACAAAAACGGAAAACGGAGTAAAAGAGCTCGTGCAGACCTATGTCATGTCGGACAGCATGGCGGAGAGCCTGCAGGCTCCGGTCATCGACCAACTCCAGATGGACGAAGTTGTAGACAATAAAGGCGTTTTCGTCGTAGGTAACTATGGTACCGGTAAATCTCACCTGATGAGTGTGATTTCTGCTGTGGCCAATGACGCAGGGAATCTCCAATATCTACAGAACCAGAATTTTGCTAAACGCATGGAGCGGGTCGCAGGTAAGTTTGAGATCCTGCGTTTGGAAATCGGTGGCGTTACCATGACGCTCTACGATATTCTCTTCGACTACATCGAGGAAGATTTCCAGCGTCGGGGCATTGACTTCAAGAAACCAGACTGCTCAACGGTCCGCGACAACAAGAAAGTCATCCGTCAGATGATGGAAGCCTTCAATGCCAAGTACCCGGACAAGGGATACCTGATCGTTGTAGACGAGTTCCTTGCCTACCTGACCTCCAGAGACGAGCGCCAGCTGGTTCTCGACCTGGAAGTGCTGCGTGCGTTCGGAGAGATGTGCTCCAAGAGCAATCTCCGCATCATTCTCGGCATTCAGGAGAAGATCTTCGATAATCCGAAATTCAGCTTTGTCTCTGAAACGCTGAAGCACGTCAGCGACCGTTTCACGCAGATGGAGATTACAAAGGAAGATACGGAGTACGTTGTTTCGGAAAGAATCCTGAAGAAAAACCCGGAACAGAAGGCTCTGATCCGGAATCACCTCGAGAAGTTCTCCAGCCTTTACAGTGGCATGTCTACCCGCATGGATGAGTTTGTGGACCTGTTCCCAATTCATCCGGCCTATATCGATGTGTTCAACAAGGTCTATCTTGTGGAGAACCGTCATATTCTGAAGAACATTTCCAGGGTCATCCACGACATCTTTGATAAAGACGTGCCAGAAGATGCACCCGGAATCTATTCCTTTGACACTTATTGGCCTGCAATCAAGGGCAATGGACTGCTCAAGAGTGACGTTACAATCAGCAAGGTCGTTAATGCCAGCACGCAGCTTGAGGAGATTATCAATCGCTCCTTCCCGCACATGGTTTATCAGCCTCTGGCTATTCAGATCATTTATGCGCTCAGCGTACACAGACTAACAACGAACGGCCTGGATGTGCAGTTCGGACTGACGGCTGAGAACCTGAAAGATGACCTTTGCCTTTATCTGGACTCTATGCCGGAAAATGACGCAGACTTTCTCCTTGGCGTTGTTAACACCACGCTCAAGGACATTATGACAACGGTCTCCGGACAGTTCATCATCCATAACGACGCCAACAATCAGTACTATATCGATGTCGATAAAATTGTCGACTACGATGAGAAGATCAACCAGAAGGCATCACTCCTGGCTCCAGCAGAGCTGAACCGCTACTTCTATACGGTCGTCTATAACTGCCTTGAATGGGACGCGAAGGAATACGTCACGAACTTCAAGATTTACGAATACGACCTGAACTGGAACAGCCACAATATCTTCCGAGAAGGCTATCTCTTTATGGGGCTTCCGGGAGAGCGCAGCACTGCTCAGCCGGAGCGCGACTTCTATATTCACATCATGCCGCCTTACGACAACGGCAATGTGAATATTGCCAATCTCCCGGATGAGGTCTATTTCTTCTTTCGTTCTTCGGACGAGTTCAAGAAGAATCTTGAACTTTATGCTGCGGCGAATCAACTGGCCGAAATCAGCGAAGGCAAAGATAAGGAAGCATACCTGAACAAAGCGAAGATGTTCAACCGCCAGCTCGTAAAATATCTGAGCGACAACAAGAACACCTGCTTCAATGTAACTTACAAGGCTCAGATGCGACAGCTGATTGAGGTTTTGAAAGGCAAGTATCGTCCAGATCTGACTTTCAAAGATACCATCGACCTCGCAGCCTCGATCTGCCTTGATGAATATTTCACCGGTAAGTACAAAGACTTCCCGGTCATGAAGACAAGAGTCACCCGCAAGAACATGGCAGGGCTGGCACGGGATTCCTTTAACTATTTTGCAGGCCGGAAGACGCAGCAGGCACGGATGATGCTCGAGAGCTTTGGCGTACTTGAGGATGACAAGATCAAGCCGGAAAACTCGAAGTATGCCAGATATTATATCGATCGCCTGCAGGAGCTGCCGCCGGAGGGCGTGCTGAACTATACAGACCTGTTTGAAGAGCAGTTCATGGGTGCGTATATCGATAAGCAATTTAAGATCAGCTTCTTGTTCACACCGATCATCTTCCTGTCGCTTGTCTACGCGGGATACGCAGTTATTACATTGAACAATGGCAAGACAATCACGGCATCCAACCTTGATGAGATTCCAAATACAAATGCGCTTGATCTGTACGAATTCAAGTACATCTCCCGCCCGGCGAAGATGGCTCTTGCTGAGCTCAAGAAGATGTTCGAGGTGCTTGGCCTTAATCCTGCGCTTCTGGATCTACCGAAGGACCGAGACAATGGCGTCAAGCAGCTTATTCAGGTTGCACAGAATCTTTGCAATGATGCGGTTCTCGGAACGAGAAAGCTTTCTGACGGCTTCGAGCTGTGGGAAGAACCACTCGCGAATTCTCAGATGAAGTCGAGCATGCAGAGCGCCTGCGACAAGGTCAAGGAGGAATTCAGCAACTACTCAGCGAAGTTTAACACATTCGCGAAGCTGAATAATTTCCGCCATACGATGGATGAGATTCAGAAAATTGAGAAGCAGATCTGGACATTGCATCGTATTCCGGAGTATCTCGATTTCAAGAGCGAATGTGGAGATCTCGTTAGCTACATTGTAAGTGTCCAAAATTTCGGTATTGACGAACTGAAAGCTTCCATCGAGGACGCGCGTGCAGCTTTCCGTACAGCCAGAGACAGCATTGCAGAGGGCACCAGTGGAACGGATGCAGCCCACGCAGTGAAGGACGCGCTGGAGCCGGTTCAGGAGAAGTACATCAATCTCTACTACGATGCGCATTCGAAAAAACGCCTCGGCATTGAAGACGCACAGCGCAAAGGCAAGATTCAGGAGAGTCTTGCGCTCAAGAATCTCCGGAAACTGCATAGCATCACAATCCTGCCCGGCGCGAAGCTATCTGACCTCGAGACCTCGATGGCGAACATTAAGGTCTGCTATGAGCTGACTCCGAACGAACTGAAAAAGAATCCGATCTGCCCGCATTGCCATTTCGATATGAGCAGCCATGAGAGAAATGTGCATGGACTGCTGGATCAGATCGACGACGGCATTGATGAGCTGACACAGGAATGGACGAAGAAGCTGCTGGAGACCATCACTGATCCGCTTGTGCTCGCACAAAAGCAGTACCTGAATAACGACCAGCAGAAAGTCATCGATGACTTTGTCGCCTCAAAGGAGCGGCCAAAACGCGTAGATGATTTCTTTGTGGAGAGTATCACCGCTCTGCTTAAGGGATTCGAGCCGGTAGTCATCGACGCGGAAACGCTGGTGGAAAAGCTCGAACAGCTGCAGCCGCTCAGCGAGGACAACTTCCGCAAGAAGCTGAATGACATCATCGCTTCTTATACAAAGGGCAAGGATGAAAGCAAGCTGCGTATCGTCGTAAAGCGTAAGGAGAATTAAAAACATGGAGAAGAGAAAACTAACCAAAGAGGACCTCGACAAGGTCCGCGATATAGAAGGCTTCCCAATCGGCTCGGATGAGGACATCATTGCCCTCTCCGATGCGCCGTATTACACAGCCTACCCAAATCCCTTCATAAAGGAGTTCATTGAAGAAAATGGGACTCCGTATGACGAGGAGACGGACGATTATCATTGCGAGCCGTATGCTGCGGATGTAAGTGAAGGGAAGAATGACGCTATTTATAACGCTCATACTTACCATACGAAAGTTCCTTATAAAGCTATTATGCGTTATATACTGCATTACACCAAGCCGAAGGATCTTGTGTTTGATGGCTTTTGCGGAACCGGAATGACGGGTGTTGCTGCAAATATGTGCGCACACCCAGAATCTCAATTTCAAGCAGTTTTGAACGCTGAAGACCCAGATATTGAATGGGGAGCTCGTATCCCTATCCTGCAAGACTTGTCCCCAATAGCAACTTGCATTGCACATAATTATAATGCAGATATTGATATTCAAAAGTTCACGTCTGAGGCCGAAAGAATACTGAGCGAAAGCTATAAGGAGTGTAAATGGATGTATGCTACAGAACCCGATCCGTCTGCAGCTGCATCGACACTTATCAGACAGAAGGGCAAAATCAATTATACGGTTTGGTCTGATGTGTTCGTATGCCCTCATTGCGGCTCGGAAGTGGTGTTCTATGATGCCGCAGCTGATCCTACTACCGGAAAGGTGAGCGATTCATTTGCTTGTCCCAAATGTAATGCTCAATTAAAGAAAAAAGAATGCAATAATTCGTTTGAATCTTTCTATGATTCCGCTTTGAAACAACCACATCAGATTGTTAAACAGAAGCCGGTCCTTATTAACTACCAATATGGTAGTAAGAGATATTTTAAGCGTCCGGATGCTGAGGATATTGCAACGATCAAAAAGATTGAAGAAATGGACATACCCTATTGGTATCCGACTTTACGTATGCGTGAAGGAAGAGAGAGTCGTCGTAACGATAAAATCGGCCTGACGCATGTTCATCATTATTTCTATAAGCGAACTTTGTATGCTTTGTCAAAACTGTATGACCTGATTCAGAAATCTGAATGCAAAGATTTGCTTCAAATTTGGTTCACAAGCCAGATTATTAACATAAGTAAAATGAACCGTTTCCGCCCGCAAGTATCGTTTCCTTACAATCCATTAAGCGGAACACTTTATGTTTCTTCAATGGTAAGTGAAGCAAATCCTTTCAATGCTTATGAAGGGAAAATTCGTAAATTTACAGAAGCACTTTCTAACAATAAAGGAAATACATATTGCATTTCCACTGCTTCAACAACAAAACTCGATGTACAGGAAAACAGTATTGACTATATTTTTACTGATCCACCTTTTGGTGCGAATTTGAATTATGCAGAATTGAGCTTCTTATGGGAATCTTGGCTGAAGGTTGTTACTAACAGCAAATACGAAGCTATTGTAAATCCTACAATGGGAAAAGCCTTGCCTGAATATCAGACGCTAATGACATCTTGTTTTCAGGAGTGTTATCGAATTCTTAAACCAAATCGGTGGATGACCGTTGAATTTCATAATTCTAAAAATGCTGTTTGGAATGCGATACAAGAAGCTTTACAAAGAGCTGGTTTTATTATTGCCGACGTAAGGACACTTGATAAGCAATCTGGAAGCTTCAAACAGGTCAATAATACCTCGGCTGTTAAACAAGATCTTGTCATATCGGCCTATAAACCAAAGAACGACCTTACACGGACCTTGCACGAAAGTGCTGGACAATCTGAAACCGCGTGGGCCTTTGTTCGTCAACACCTTGCGAACCTCCCGGTTATAGTCGATGCGGATCATGACGGCAAGATTGACATCATCTCCGAGCGACAGGCGTACCTGCTTTTTGACAGGATGGTTGCCTATCACATTATGAATGGAATTCCTGTGCCGATTGACGCGACGGATTTCTATAAGGGACTGGATGAGAAGTTCTTGAAGCGTGACGATATGTATTTCCTGCCGGATCAGGTTAACGAATACGACACGGCTCGCATCAAGATGGACGTCGAACCGATCCAGTTCGAGCTGTTTGTCTCGAACGAGAAGTCCGCTATCGCATGGTTGTATCAGCAGCTTGACACGCCACAGACCTACGCGGAGCTTCAACCGAAGTTCATGCAGGAAGTGAAGTCCGTGGACCGTTATGAGAATATGCCGGAGTTGTCTGTCATGCTGGACGAGAACTTCATTCAGGACGATAAAGGCCGCTGGTATATTCCGGACCGCACGAAGGAAGGCGACGTCGCTAAGCTCCGCGAGAAGAACCTCTGGAAGGAATTCGAGAGCTATATGAACAGCAAAGGCAAGCTGAAGCTGTTTCGCTCTGAGGCTATCCGTGTCGGCTTCTCGCGCCTTTGGAAAGACAAGAACTATCAGGCCATCGTTGATATGGCAGAGCGTCTGCCGGAGCAGACCATTCAGGAAGACGATAAGCTACTGATGTACTACGATATCAGCTTGAGCCGCGTGCAGTAAGGCTTTAAACTGCACATTTTTGGAGGTGGCAGCGCATGCTGAAGGCAGGTGAATTCGCCTTTGACAGGAATACAGGAAAAAGCGTACAGGTTCTTGAATGCCTCGAAGTGTGGGGATACGTATCCTATCGCGTCTTCGATCCGTCCGCAGGAAGTGTCTATAAGGTGATGGCGGACAGCTTGAGTGATTCGTCCGGCTCGAATACTTACGATGAGAACTATCTGCGCTATGTTACGCTGCTGTCAAAGATTAAAAACGAAACTGCGGGAGGACTCCTGACTTCTCTTGCCAGTGGTGTCATTCCGCTGCCACATCAGCTGCATGTTTTGAACCGCGTGATGTCTACGAACAATATCCGCTATATTCTGGCGGATGAGGTCGGCCTCGGGAAAACGATCGAGGCTGGCATGGTTATCAAGGAGCTGAAAGCAAGAGGACTGGTCAGGCGGACGCTTGTAGTCTGCCCGACTGGTCTTGTAACGCAGTGGTCTGCGGAAATGCAGGAGAAATTCCACGAGAAGTTTCAGGTGATTCTCCCGTCGGACTACGATACGATTCGCAGGCTAACGGACAGCGATGATGTCTATGGGCAATACGATCAAGTCATCTCGCCGATGGATTCGATCAAGCCGCTCGAAAAACATGCTGGGTGGACGGAGGAACGCGTAGAACAATATAACCAGGAGCGCATTTATTCCATCATTAACAGCGGATGGGATCTAATCATCATTGATGAAGCACACCGCGTTGCTGGTTCTTCCGGTGAAGTGGCAAGATATAAGCTCGGGTATCTACTTTCACAGGCAAGCCCATATCTGCTGCTCCTGACAGCCACGCCGCACAACGGCAAGACCGAACCTTTCCTACGTTTGGTCCGCCTGCTTGACGAGGATGCCTTTCCGAACGCAAAATCCGTAGTCAAGGAACAGGTTGCTTCGTTCCTGATCCGTACAGAAAAGCGCGAGGCTATAGACACTAACGGAAATCTGCTGTTTAAGAACCGTGTCACACATCTGGTCGAGCTGACCTGGGACGAACGGCATACCTATCAAAGACAGCTCTATGAGATGGTCACGTCCTATGTTTCGAAGACCTATAACAAGGCACTCCGGAACCGCAAGAAAAATATGTGCCTGATTTTCCTGCTTATCATTATGCAGCGCATGGTGACAAGCAGCACAGCAGCAATCCGCCAGAGCCTCGAACGGCGGCTTGAAATTTTGAAAACCCAGAATACCAAGATTGGCTCTCTTACCGAAGAAAATCTGGCGGAGCTAGATATTGAAGATGACGTCGAGGATGCACTTCAAGCCATGTCTCTCGATATGGAAGAAGAAATCAGCGAGCTGGAGAATATTATCGCGGTTGCCAAGCAGGCGGAGTTCCAGCACCCGGATGTAAAAATCGAAACGCTGGAGAATACGATAGACGCTCTCCTAAACGCAGATAGAAACCAGAAAATTATCATCTTTACGGAATTTGTGGCTACGCAGGAATATCTCCAGCGACTGCTAACGACTATGGGATATTCTGTGACAATCCTGAATGGACGGATGAGTATCGAAGAGCGTAACGAGGCACTTCGGGAATTCCACGACAATACGAACGTTTTTATTTCTACCGATGCCGGTGGTGAAGGCCTGAACTTACAGTTCTCGAATATCATCATCAACTACGATCTGCCGTGGAATCCGATGAAAATCGAGCAGCGCTGCGGTCGTGTAGATCGTATCGGGCAAAAGCGAGATGTGCAGATTTTCAATTTCATCGTAACAGATACGATTGAAAACCGTGTACGGGAAGTGCTGGAAGAAAAGCTCTCTGTGATCCTCAAAGAAATGGGCGTCGATAAGTATTCTGATGTCCTTGATAGCGAAGTTGCAGAAGTTGATTTTACCGATGTCTATATGCGTTCGATCAGCAGGCCGCATAGAAAATCCGATGAGAATCTGTATCCGGTAGAGTCTGAGCTACGGCAGGAGCTGAAAAACGCACAGAAATACAAGAGCCTGCTTCATGAAGACAAAGACCTGACGAAGCTCGTCGGGAAGAAATCGAACTTTGATGTGGATACCGCTCTGCACCAGATGCTCACCTGTTATGATGCATGGCAGGGATTGGACCCGCGGCTCATTATGGATATTAGTATCAATGACGATAGCATTACGCGGCATCTCAATGCAGACGTGATTCAGGATCGATTCTCTCCGATATTGTCGGTTTCGATTCAGGATTTTCCGAACGAGGAAGGTTACTTCATGCTTTGGAATCTGTCTGCAACCGATGATGAAATGGGCCAGAGAATACTCCCTGTATTTGTCAATAAAGATTTTGTGCTGCGACCAATGGCTGGGAAGCGGATTATGGATGTGTTCCTTGATGGAACGTCACAACTTTCTGTCCATTCCGTACCGAACTTAACTGGAGACGAGTATCAGCAGCTTGAAAAGCTGAGCAAAGAATTTGCGTACGATTCGTTTCTTGAATTAAAGGATCAGCAGTTAAAAAGAAATAAGGAAAGCTATGACAAGTACATGTATGCTCTGAAACTTCGGACAGAAGCTACGGAGCATGTGGGCATAGATAACATCAGAAAATCCCGGTTGAAGCGACTGGAAAAAGAAAAAGCAGCCGTAGAGGAGCAATATAGAAAAGGACAAGAGGTCTATCCGGAATTTAAGTTGTGCCTACTTGTCAGATTGGAGGCGTGATAATGTTCGGAAAATATATATATGAAAAAACTTATGCTTCCAACACTTCACGCATGCTATTCATTGATGAGGACGGCCTTGACGAACAGACGCACTATACAGATGAGTTTGAGCACAGAGGTTTTCAGATCCTTCACTACAAAGATGATCTGAGCTTCAGGATTGAGTGGGAAGATAAATTCAAAAGTGGTCAGGATAAGTATCTGATTCTCGCAGAGCCAAAGGTCTACATACCATATGATGTTCTGAAGGCTTGTGGTTCTTACAAATTTCATATTTCTTTGATGAATCTCTTCCCGCATCTGCAGATACAGTGCATACGGGAGAAGGCAGACCTGAATTTTGATCTTCTCTGCATGGCGTATAAAAGCCTCTACGACGATTGCCGAACGTACGATAAGACGAAAGACTTCATAGATGATGTCGTCTACGGCAAAGACAATGTTCGCGAATATGTGAACCAGCGCATCAAAGATGTTTCTGTTCTGGCAGAAAAGACGCAGAACTATAAGAATTGGATCAAGGTAGCAGAGGCAAAATCTGAAATTGATGTCTTCTGCGCAGCTTATGAGATCGACGCGGATGCCGAGTTCGTGCAGGAACCGTTCTTGAGATTCATACTTGAGAGCTTCGGCAAGCTTTCAGGAAAGATTACTTCAGATCGGGAAACGCCTGTGCTCGTCAAGGGCGCGATGGATTACATGTATAATCACAGCGATAAATTCGTGATTATCGTCATGGACGGAATGTCGGAATTTGACTGGACAATATTGTCTCGAAGCTTCGGAGACATAAAGTACGAACGATCTGCGGCTTTTGCCATGATTCCGACGATCACATCACTCTCTCGACAGAGCCTTGTTTCCGGCAAATATCCACGGCAGCTTTTTAGCCCGTGGAGTACCAGCAAGGAAGGTAAGGAATTCACCGATTGTGCGATGAGCTTTGGCCTGCGCAAAGAGCAGGTTGAATATCATCGAGGATACGATGCCGACTTTGGACCGACGATTCGTTGTGGTTGCGTCATCATTAATGACATAGATGATATGGTTCATGGTCAGCAGCAGGGACGATCCGGCATGTATCGTGATGTGGAATACCTGTCTAGTATGGGTAAGCTCGCGACGCTTGTGCGAAATCTACTCAGTAAGGGCTTTGATGTCTATATTTCGGCTGATCACGGTAATACTCCATGCATCGGTCAGGGAAAACTGATGAAGCTCGGCGTTGAAACAGAAACAAAGAGCCATCGCATGTTGGTTCTGGAGAAGTTTGCAGACAAAGAGAAAATGAAGAAACAATATGACATGATCGAGTATCCGAAGTACTTTCTTGACAAGCAGTACGATTACTTGATCTGCAACATTGGAAAATCCTTTGACGCGAAAGGTGACAAGGTGATGACACACGGAGGCATAACAGTGGACGAAGTGATCGTGCCATTTATTAAAATAAAGGCGGTGGATAACAATGGGTAAGATGGTCGGACTTTCGAGAAATTTGAAGATGACATGGCTTAACAAGGCCGTCGAGCTATTATCCGAGAATCTGCCAGAACAAGATTATAAGGATAGGCTGAATGAATACCTCAGCTTTGAAATCAAGAGTCCTACAAACCTGCGTAAAACCAGAGAGATTCTGATGAACTTATGGTATTACGAGAATCCGGAGACGGAATCTCTGCGAACACAGGCACGGGTTCTTATCGAAAACGATTCTGATAATTCGCTTGCGGCCCACTGGTGTATCATCCTCGTCACATACCCGATATTTGTAGATGTGTCGAGGATCGTCGGTAAGCTCTCCGAATTTGAAGAGGAGTTTACGATCCAGCAACTAAAGCAGAAGATCTTTGATGAATGGGGTGAACGCGCCACATTGTTCCACTCCATCGACAAGATCATCGCAACAATGAAGGCGATAGGCGCTTTGAAAGCTGAGAAATCGGGTCGCTACACTATCATAAAGCATGAAGTGCGAGACGATAAAGTAAATGCACTTCTGGTAAGTGCCGGTATGACCGTCGAGGATAAAGGAAACTTTACCCTTCAGGACTTACGCGAAATGAGCTACATGTTCCCATTCAAATATCAGATTGAGAGGGAAATGCTTATGATGAATGACACGTTTACCATCACGAACATCGGTGGCGAAATGATGGTGAGCCTGACCGCAAGCTTATGATGACCTGGAAACAATTCTACGATGGTTATCTTTGCTGGTCTGACAGCACCATCTCTTCCAGACTTTCACAGATATACGACCTACAAAATGCGGATACAGCCGAGATTGTAGATTGCTGCCAATGCACTGATGAGGCTCTTGCCTGCCGCCTTCTTCGCAAGGCAGAGAAGGCACAGCTATCCTTCAGTAAGAGGTCGTTAAACGGGCGTATATGAAAAAGTGGCGCAACCCTCTAACATAAGGATTGCGCCACTGCTGTACTCGAATTATTTAGGCCACCAGGGTATACCCTGGTGGGACATTTTCGGAACCCGTCAAATTAACGTTTATCGTGTCCCACCAGGGTGTATTATCAAAGAAAAAGAAATTTCCACGGTTCGGTACATGTGTATGTACTTATCGGAGAACCCCATCTATAATAGAAGTAAATAGTCGGAATCGCTTAATCAGAACACAACGACGGGAGTGAAGGCATTGGCGAAAACAATCAGTAAGCAGCAGAAATGGAACGCAGCTCACCGAGAAGCGACCCGGATTGCTAGCGATCGAAGTGCAACCAAGCGCTTCATCCAACGATACGCCACGGCTGACGATCTCGTTGCAGTTGAGAAAATGGTACAAAGCCAGCGCGCAGCATTGAAGGAACGTGAGGCAGAGGCGATCCGGCCGTTGGATCTGTATGCCGGGGTTATCGGGCACTCATCAGATGATCAGCCTCCGCGAGGCTTTGATGTGATTGAGTCGGCGGACGTTATCACGGCCTCCTTTGAAGGCAAGTTCCTCGTCAAAACACCAGACCGAAGCAAGCTGGATCCGTTTAGCTTTGATTGGCACCAACGCGAAACGCTTGCAAGTGACCACCTGGACGCCTGGTGGCAATGGGAATCAAAGCTGCCGAGGCTGCATACGGAGAGCCGCATATTCCGCGCCTATCCGGTGGAGAAACGCGCTGAAATCGAAGCGGAGCTGGAGAAGCAGTTTGGCTATCAGCCAAGGTTCAAGGTTTGTTACAGTGCTGCGGCACTGACACGACGGGAAAATGAGTTCTTCAGCCCGTTCTCTGAAGAACCTATTATTAGATGGGAAGGCGCTGGCCGGGGGTACTGGCCAACCCAGCAGACCGAAGTGGTGAGCGGTAATCTTTCTCTGGTTGAAGATCAGCCCTGGGAGGAAGGACACCCGCCATTGCTGGAAACAGAAGTGCTGCGTCCAGCCTATGAGGCGCTAAGCAAAGAAGACAAACCTGTGTATGTACCAACAGACCAGGCCCCGGTGCTGAAGCCCAGAAAGTACCAGGCAATCAAGGTCACGCGACGCACGCAAAAGGATGGTACTGAACGAGAATACCGCAAACCCGCTGGCCAATATCGCGGTCTCAACCGCACGGAAGCGTACAAGGCTTATCGTAAAGATCACCCGCACGCGAACCTAGACAACATCGAGCTTGAGGAGATTTAGACAAAGTGGGCCAACTCGGCCCAAAGTTGTGCTGAAAGGTGGGGTAACTTTGGCAATCAAGGCAACGAATACACAGATTAAGGTCACAATGACGCCTGAGCAGCGCTTAGTGCTAGACCAGGTCAAAAGCACAAGTGGCGAACGAACTTCGGAACTTATCAATCGGCTACTCGCGACCGAGCTAGCCTTGCAGCAGGCCGGCCTCAACCACGACTTGCACGCTAAGCAGAGAGGTGGACACTAATGGCCAAAGTTGGTTATGCGCGAGTCAGCACGACAGATCAAAATTTGGCGCGTCAATTTGCCGCCTTTGACCAGGCGGGCGTCACGAAGGTATTTGCCGACAAGCTAAGCGGCAAGAACCTGGAGCGGCCGCAGCTCAGGGCGATGCTTGATTACATCCATGAAGGCGACGAGGTGGCGGTGCTTAGCGTAGATCGCCTGGGTCGCAATAACGCTGAGCTGAGCCAGGTCATCGGGATCATCAACAGCAAAGGCGCTATGCTGAACA
The DNA here is from genome assembly GCF_001436615.1 of Lacticaseibacillus camelliae DSM 22697 = JCM 13995. Taxonomy (NCBI): domain Bacteria; kingdom Bacillati; phylum Bacillota; class Bacilli; order Lactobacillales; family Lactobacillaceae; genus Lacticaseibacillus; species Lacticaseibacillus camelliae. Next base: position 47,455 of record NZ_AYZJ01000024.1, on the reverse strand, counting down.
TCTTGAGTTTGCCTACTTTTAGCGAGATCAAGGAACCTAACTTGCGCCGCCTGATCATCAACATTTTCCTGGAGCTGAACAAATACCAGGCCGAGGAAGAGCGCAGAAAGATTCTGGAGCGGCAACAAGAAGGCATCGCCGAAGCTAAGAAACGCGGCGCGTATAAAGGTGGCCGAATCTTGTACTCCGCCGACGTTCAGAACGCCAAGAATCGTTTGGCCTACGAGCAGCTGGTGAAGCTTGTTGGCGAAGGCGTGCCCACAAAGGAAGTTGCGCGAAGAATCGGCGTCGCGCGCAGTACTGTCTACCGAATCATCAAGAGAGATCACCTCAAGGACTGATTACAGAAACGAGAACCGGTGCCCAGGTTGAGAAGACCAGGATGGTGGTTCTCTTTTTTTGATCCTTCAAGCCAGGCCACAGCCTGCACTCACAAACCGAGTGTAGGCTGTTCAACGTTATGTGGCGGCGCGCCCAGGGGGCCCTTGCGCACGCCACGGTTACTTTAGTCTCCTACTGCTGTTTTGCGGTCTTGCAAGAATCCAGAAGGAGTGATCAGTGCTTGCCCTGCTTCGCAGTGCCTGGCGTACCGCCAGAAGCCCGCCGCGCTTTTCTTCATCTCTCGCGCTACGCCTAACGCCGCTTCGCGGCTACACCGGAACCCTTCCACCGGCAAGGGGCGAAAAACTTTTGCAAACCCGGCAAAACTTTTTGCGCTCAGCCCACCCTTGCCGGTTCCAGGAACCCGGTGTTACGGCTACGACGTCGAGAGATGAAGAAAAGCGCAAATGCGCAGTAGAAGGTCGGGCCGGAAGCCCAGGAGGTAATCTGATGAAGACGACAATCAAAGTAACTCAAAATGCGGTTATGGTAACATCTGTGAAACTGGTGCAAACGAAAATACCGCTGTCATGGGCCGGGGTTCCTATCCTTGGCGAGCTCACGGCAACATACGTGGCCCAACAAATCATCGGCGACGATGCCAGCGAGAGTCTGTTGGCAATGTTCCTAGATACTAAGAACCAAGTCATCGCCGCCCAACGCGTGTTCATTGGCACAGTCAACAAGGCCCTTGCCGCACCACGCGAAATCTTACAATCAGCGCTGTTGTGCAACGCCGTGAGCTTCATCATGGCTCACAACCACCCCAGCGGTGATTGCACCCCATCGGACGCAGACCGCCAGCAGATGCAAGCAATGGAGCTAGCCGGGAACGTTGTGGGTATCAAAATGTTAGATAGTCTGGTCGTATCGCCGGAAGACGCGTACTCAATCAAGAGCAACGCCCACATGGCCTAGGAGGGATAATCATGAAATCATATATCATCTATTGCGGGTATCAAATTCTGGGAGAGCAGGCCGACTGGTCGGAACACGTCAGCGCACGCAATGAGCTAGAGGCTCTTAAAGCGGGCAAGCAGAGCATTCTTGCACAAGCCGTTCGACGGCCAGACGAGTACGGTGTGAACGTTGCACTGGCCGACAACCCAGAGCACGTAATCATCGGCATGGACTACATCGGATAGGAGGCGGACAGTATGAAGACGGTATACGAGGACGTTGTGAAGCAACCAGCAGACAAGCTGGCCCAGACCATGCAGGACATGACGTACTGCTGGAATGAAACCGTGGTACCCAAAAAACACTACAAGAAGCTCCTCACCAAACAGCTAGAGGAGGTTGTCGCGGACAGCGTTAGCGTCAGCATGGTTAATGCCTATTACAAGACGCTGGCGGAGTTCAACAAGGGAAACCGTGAATGGTACGTATCGGCCTTGTTGTGCATTGAGCTGGGCATCAACCCTAGTAAGGCCAGCCAGCAAGAGCTGGAGGCCGTCAATCGGGCCACGCTAGCGGCGCTGGCCGGGCCCGACGGCGGACTTTTGGCCCCCGACCTGAAAGCGGTATTTGACCAAGCAATGTTAGGAGCGTGAGCAAAAATGCCATTGAAATCAAGCATTCTAAGTTACCAAGACCGGGGCCGGTGGGGCAAGAGCAGTTACCGAGGTAACGTATCAGGCCACGTCATCAAAGACTTACTAGAGACGTATCGGCCGAAGAAATTTGTGGAGGTCTTTAGCGGTGGCGGCACGGGCAAGGACGTAGCTACCGACCTTGGCCTCACTGACAGTGTTCACCTAGACCTATTGACCGGCTGGGACGCGCTCAAGGACGACACGCCGGTGCAGTCAGACTTTGTGTTCTCGCACCCGCCGTACTGGGACATCATCGACTACGCGACCCAACGCGGCGCCTACGACCCGGACGACCTATCAAATGCCATGCCCTACGCGGACTTCATCAAGGAGCTAGACATTATCAACGAGAAGATATACGACAGTCTGGTCAAGGGCGGACGACATGCTTTCCTAGTCGGAGACGTTCGCAAGAAAGGCCACTACTACTCGATTATTAAGGACATGACTTGGTACGGCGACCTAGAGTGTCACCTCATCAAGGAGCAGTTCAACACTGTTAGCGGGCGGAAGAGCTACGGCGGGACGTTTGTCCCTATCGCGCACGAGCACTTGTTGGTATTCAAAAAGGGCGAAATCTGGCAGGTCAACATCAAGTACACCAAAGACTTCACCCGAACAATGGCCGACATGCCACACGCAACTTGGCGGGACCTCATCTATTCTATTGTCAGGGGACGCGGCGTTACGAAGCTGGCCGACCTATACGACGCCTTGGCCAAGACTGCCAAGGCGCAAGGAAACCCTAACTGGCAAGCAAAGGCCCGACAGGTGGTGCAGGACGAACGCTATTTTGAACGTGTCACACGCGGCGTGTATCAAGTGGCGTAAGAGGCCCAGCGGGAGCTGGCCCGTTTCCTTCACATTGAGACCATGTTATAATATAGACAAGCGAAAAGGCACCCCACAAGGAGTGCCCTTCCACAGCAGAAGCCGTTTAAAGAACGGTGGTACAAAAGTCACAAACTAAAGCCGCGACCTCTCGCCAAAGTTGAAGCGGCTTTTAGTTTGCTCATTTTTTCCGGCCGAAGCCGGTTGCTTTCATCAGCTTGCGCACTGCATTGACCAATCGCGTTACCGCGAGGACAAGCAGAGCTAGCGCACTGACAAAGGCCGTGATTGTCGCCAAAGCGCCAATCAAAAGCAGACCCGTACCTCCTTCCGTTGGAATTAAAGGTTATGAACCTTACGCCCATAAGCCTCACCTTCTCCCGAATATGAAGATACCACCGCTCATTAACTTTTCTGCTTCCTATATTATATCACAGATGCCGTCAAATGCTTAGAGCCACAAGCGTTTGACGGTATTTGATTGCCATCTCGCCGGGTAGCCGCCGCGCGGCCGAGGGAGCAGTGCGGCGGCCGTCCCGGCTGGGAGGGCGGGGGCCACGCCCCCTCACGCCCTCCGGGCAACACAGATCACGAAGCGAACGATCAAAAGGATGCAGCATAGTAAACGGTACGGCAAAACCCAGCCGCACTCGTTTGTCGCCTCCAGAAGCTCCCTCGGCCGCGCGGCGGCCTGAAACTACCAAGAACGGGTAGTTTCAAAGGCTTGCGCTGCTGTGCAGCGCCTGGCGATCTGCCAGCAAGACCTGGCGCCTTTCATTGGTTCTCACGCTCCGCCTACCGCCGCTGCGCGGCTACACCGGAACCCTTCCGCCAGCAAGGGGCGAAAAACTTTTGCAAGCCCGGCAAAACTTTTTGCGCTCAGCCCACCCTTGCTTGCTCCAGGAACCCGGTGTTACGGCTACGACGTTGAGAGTCAACGAAAGGCGCAAATGCGCAGTAGAAGGTCGGGCAAAAGCCAAGGAGGGCAAACATGAGAACACTAGCAGATTTTTACAGCGTGATGGCCACAGCGGATTATGGTGAGGAAGGCGAGACGTTCGGCGGCGATGGATGCGGGCTATACGTGTTCGGACTGGTGGCCGTCAGCACCGTTGAAAAAGAAGACAGCGTTCAGGTCACGGTCACATCACCTTATTCCTCAAGAATCTATGAGCAATCAACTAAATCTGATTACACCCAAATCCTTGACGCAATCGAAGATGCTCACGTTTCGACATTTTAGGAGGCAACCAAAATGGAAATCGCAACCTTTGCAAAGCTGGTAGAAGCGTATAACGGCGAAGATGAAAGTTTAGGGAATCTGCTTGATGCTGAGTTCTACAACATCGTCGTTGACCAGGGCCTAACCTCAACTGAAGAGGTCATCTTCAATGGTATTGTTCAAGACTTGTCGTTTACTTCAGCCACTGAGTCTACCGACCCCGGCGCTAATCAGGCGACTGCACAGTGGCAAGCAGAGATGGTGGCGGACGAAGGCCGGGAAATCAAACGAATCTTGCGAAAGGCCGCTTCAGAGTGGGACGCACTCAACGAGGTTGAGAGAGACGAGTACCTGCCAGCCAACTTTTTCTGGGAAGCACAATAATAGGATGCCGCCGTTGAGGCGGCTTTTTTCTATGCGCTAATGACGATTGAACGTGTTCCCCGAAGGATATAATGGACAGAAAACCCGCCGAGGTGTATACTACGTGTATACGAGAGGGGCGATTCAGAATGACAGTCAAAGCCAGATCAGTTGGAAACTCTGTGACGCTGACAGTACCAAAGGAACTTCGCGTCGAAGAAGGACAGGAATTTGACGTGCAACGTAAAGCCGACGGAGCCATCGTTTTTACCCCAAAGCACCGCAACCCATTTGAAGGTGAATGGTTCAAAGCAGACCTCAAGCAAAACGACGTACTGGGTGACCAGGAGGTGCTGGATAGTGAGTGGGACTGAGTACATTCCACACAAAGGCGACATCGTGAGTGCCAGTTTTGACCCCAGTGCTGGCAAGGAGATTCAGAAGCGCCGACCAGCCCTAGTCGTCAGCAATGCCCAGTACGCAAAATTAACGGGCCTTGCGGTCGTGTGCCCGATTACTCATGCAGACAGCAACCGATTCAGAGACACCGGACTGCTCATTCCACTTCACCAGAAGAAAACGGAAGGGTACATCAACCCGCTTCAATTTCATACGTTTGATTTCCGTCGTCGGCGATTTGAGCGGATCGAGACCGTTGCAACCGACACGCTGGCGCAAGCGTTACAAACAATCAACGACGTAATCAATGCTACTGAACCCCGGAAGCGTGGCTCAGTCAAAGGCTGACTAATATCAGCCTTTTTTGGTGTCGTCAGAGGCGATTCTGACGCGTTTTTGTGCGAGACGGCGAACAACTATGCGGCAACGGCCTCAAAATAGGGCAAAAAAATAGCCCCGCCGCCCGCGTCGGCGACGGAACTAATGCAATTTTGAAGCATAATCATTCACCATGCGTAAACAGGTGTCGTCATCATTTTAGGCTGAATTGCCCAGTCTTATAGTTGATTTTAACGCCCGCCTGCTGGTTAAAGACCCAGAGGTTCAGGCGCAGACCGTTCGGATTTTTGAGGGACTGCACAATCACGTGTACGCCACGCGGTACCAACTCCGATCCACTATATATGGGTATGGCCTGGTATGCGACCGCTTCGTCCTGGTGCGCTTGCAGGTAATTTCGTGTGAGAGTCTCAGGATAAGCCATGCCGCCAGGGTTACGCATGTCGTTGGTGCCCACATTTTGCGCCCGCGTGCCAAGAATCACGTTGTGGGTTTGCATGTCTCCATTGAGTGACCAGGCGACCAGGTGCGACTTGTTGTACAAGTATCCCCGGTACCCCGTGAGTTGCACAATGCGGTTGTTATTGATGCCGCCATGCCACCCCTTCTCTACTGAGTCTTTCGTTGCCGTGTATTTGGCATGCAAATACTCGCCAGAAACTCGCGTTTCTTCTGGGAAGGCGGGCCGGCTGACAACACTACTGTTGTGAAACATCATCGACTGATAGGTAACGATTGCCGTCACGCCCTGGGTTCTCCCGGCGCGATCAAGAGTCGAGTAATCAGTCGTCGCTGTGATATAGCTAGGCTCCTTCAAGTCACGGCTAACAGTACGCGCGAACACGCCCTCAAACTCCGGTTTGTTGTCCTTCACCACCATGTAGTTCTGCGGATACTTTTTAATGCTGAAGGGTGTCTTGATTAAAGCGTTGTCGGCCTTACTGTTCTCCACCGTTGCTCCTGGGAGGAGGCTTGATATTCCATCCACCGCCTTACAGCCACTGAGTGCGACCAGGGCCGCACCCAAGGTCAAGAGGCGGCCCAAATACTTCGTCTTCATTGTTTCCGGCCCCCTATCGTCCGGCTGCTTGTGCGGCGGCCTGTGCGGGCTGCTGAGCTAATGCCGGAGCTTGCTTTTGCAATGCCTCTGCCTTGACGCCTGGTGCTTGCTGGTACTTTCGCTCGTCTTCTTTATCAACGGCGCTATAACCATAGGTCTTGATCAGGTAGGCCATCTCCTGCGGTGAGTCAGCCTCAAACAGACCCTTATTGAGCTGATTCGCCTGTACCGCTTTTAAGCGATTGTCACCATCTTGGTTCCGTTCTTGAATCACCTTCAGTGCGTTCTCTTCGTCCTTCTTGGCATAAATCCGGTCGATTACGCGGGTGGGAAACCCGCTCTCGTTTTGCACCTGCTTCAGTCGGTCGTTCCAATCTTTGATCTCATACCTTACCGGTTTCACGCCCAGCCTTTCGTACTGCCCAGCATATGACTTTATCTTGGTGATCACTGCATGTTGCATGGTTGGATCGAGGGCCGGATCCAGGCGCTTGACCAGCGCCTGATAATCCAGACCATTTTGGCCGGTCAGGTCGTGCATGAGACCGGCCAGCTGGCCAGTACGCTCTTCATATGCTTCACCGGCCGCCATTCCGTCGCTGTGAGTGAAACCGCCTTTCAGGCCAAACCAGTTGTTGACCTCCTTGTCGTCATGAAAGTTGGTTTCTACTTTATCCAGTGCGGCGAGCGGCTCCCATGGAACACCAGCGGTGGCGGCCTGCTGTTGCAGAACCTTTAGGCGTTCCTGTGGAATTGCCAGGTTATCAACCATGAAGTGCCCGTATGGAAGGGTCTCCCCGGTTTTGACGTTCACAAAAGCGTGTTTGTTGATCATCTCATCAAAGAAGCGGTGCCCGGCTGGGTCATTGTCTACACCAAAGCCGACCCGTTCGGGAACGGCGCCAGTGCGGGAATGAAAGTATGCCATTGCTTTTGTGACGGTCTGCGGCTTTAGTCCATCCATCGCAAAGAACATCGTGTCCTTTGTTTGCGGGTGCAGACTCAAGTACGATAACGCGTCGATTGGCGACTCAAAGACGTACAGTTGTTTCGGCCGACCGATGGAGAAGTTGAAACCGTAGTCCTGCTCTGAGTTCTTAGCAATCTGCTTGAAGGTACCGCGTGGGCCGTTGCGTTTCTTGTCGATCGTCGTTCCCTGAATCGAAGCGCCAACGCGCTCACCATCATGTGCCCAGACAAACACCGCGTTGCCCTTGCTGTCCTGTTGAATGAAGCCGCGCTGGTGAAGCTGATCCACAATCGAGGGATTTAGACCGCGTGCCAGCGTTAGGTAATCGCGAGCCTTGGTGAAATCTTGAGAGTTTTGAATGTCGTACTTAAACGGTTGCCGGTCTTCAGCAGCCACTTTGGTGGTGGAGAGACTGTCGTCGTTTAATGCGGTCACTGCCTTTTGGAAGTTATCGACGCCGACAACCTTCATCATGAAGTCGATGGTTGACCCCCCTACCTGGCGGCTGTTCCAAATGAATTGGTTCTTTCGGGCATTCACTTTCAGTGAATCGTGCTGATCCCAAGACCAATAATCACCTCCGTCATGTACCAAGTTCACGCCATTCTTGGCGGCAACATCAAGGATGGAAACTGCCTTGGCATGCAAGATCATCTTCTCCGTGATGCCCTTGTTAGCGGACTTTGGTTTTGCTTTTTCTACCGTCTGTTCTTCCCAGCTAGCCAGGTAGTGCGTGTCCGGCGAGGAATGCGGCAACTCACTCAGCAACGGGTTGTTTTCCCATTCCTTCAGCGTGTTTTGGCTAAATTCCAGGTGGCTCTGTGGCCCGCCGTCCTTAGCAAAACTGGTCAGTTGTAAATCTACATCTGGGCGGCTACTCTTCGTCAGTGTTGCATACAATCGCTCTTCACCATTAGCGTCTACCTGGGTAATCTTGAGTGCTTGCCCGGCGTGTTCGCGAAGCTGTTTGAACCACCATGCGCTGGCCTGATCAGATTTAATCATGATTTCATCCAGGTTCCCTGTCGCCGCGTGTGGTACCTCCGGTACGATTGATGCCGGGTCTCTTTGTTCTGAATGTTGAGGCTGCGACTGATTGGATGCTGGTGCAAGGGTGACGGCTGGCGTAGCCGCCACCACTTCATAACTGCCATCACGTACGACCTTCCGCTGCGCTGCGGTCAGATCCTGGCCTTCCATGACCAGTGCCTTTCCAGACTCAGCGACCAGGCGTACAACGCCCGTCGCGGCATGAACCTGGCCCCATGGTTCAACGTGCCCGTCGGTTACATCCAGCCCTGGGAAAAGGCCGAGAAGGTCGTTGTGATCGACGCCACGGGTTCCCATTTCATATTGACCACTGATGATACTGCCGTTGCGCAAAACAAAGATGCCTTCACGCGGGTTAGTCGTCAGTTCATCGCCAATATCGGCCAAGTATTTGAGAATTTGATCATCAGTGACCGGTGCAATCGTTGCTTCTGTTGCCATCTGTCATTCCTCCTTTTGAGCACAAAAAAATCGCAACCTGATTGGCTGCGATCATCGTTCAGGGCCATAGCCCTGATTCTGCTGACGCTGGCGGTCAGCTTCTTTTTCATCCTGCATTCGTTCATAGTCGCGCTGTGCTTTCGCACGCGCCTTCATGTCGCCGGAAAGCGCCCGGCGGATAGACGACAAGGCTTGGAAGATGCCCTGGTTAGGCTGGCCTCGCTGGGCCTTGTGGTTGGAGAGCCCGTTCGGATGCTCCTTCCTATAAACCGCGTCGTCTGTCTTTCTCATCTCGCTCAGGATCGAGTTGCCCATCCTGGCGTACAATTCATCATACTTACCGTGTTCGTAGTCTTTGGCCCGACCAGCTTCCTTACCTTCTTGACCAGAACCATACAGTGCCTCGCGAAAATCTGTCTCGGCCTTCAGCGCTTGATCAAACTCTTGCAACTCATTTGCGTGATACCGCTGCATGAATTTGGAGCTAAACGCGTCGAGCAGCGGTCGCGCTTCTTGAAGCGCGTTCATGTTGTACTTCCACTTCCGCTTATCGTCAGGAAGCGCTTTGTAGATCTGTTGGTACAACCGCAGCAAGTCAAAGTTCGGGAGCTTCCCCCAGTCATAGTCATGCTGCGGAAGCTCATTACGTATCAGGATGGAAAGTCGAGCAAGCGACTGATCCCGGTTGATTAACTCATTTGCGATTGAGGACTTAAAGGCGGAAATAGTCGAGCGTTTTATCATACCGTTTGCTGCCTCTTTCACCTGGCCTTCGGAATCATGAATCAGGATACTCTGGCGCGTTGGTTCAGGTTCTACAAACGCAATATGCACGTGAATGTTGTCAGTATTGAGGTGAATTGATGCTGACCACACCGCCGTGTTGGCTAAACCTTCATTGATTAGAAGACCACTCATGCCATTACGAATTGTCTGTTGTATTTTCTCCTGGTCGAGCTGCTTGCTTTGCAGATTATAAAGCCCGTGGTCTGCGAGAAACCGGTTATCGAAACTCACCACGGTTTGCCACATTAGCGAGCCGTTTTTCTGTGCGAGCGCAAACTGTCGTTTCAGCTCGGTGCGTTCCTCCTGCGTTAAAGAATCCTTACCTGCCGTGAACAACCCTTTACTCTTTTCTGGGTTATTCATGTAATAGTTGTAGCCGTCGAAACGGTTAACGTTCCATTCCTTGAAGTGATCACCGCGCATTGCGTCCGGCCTATCCATATAGTTCACGTAACCGCTGAACTTCTTGTCGGGTGCTGGGACAAATTTCATTACGGTCACGATGCCAGGTGACTTACTCATCACCATCACCCCGCGTCGATCTCGTTAGCTTATCCTTGCGTGCGACCTGGTAAGCATGGATTTGATCTGCGACCTGCTTCTGTGTTGCGGTAATAGATTCCGCCATAACATCGGTCACCGGAATTGCGTCTTCCATGCCACTGATAATCAAATACGAGTTGAGTAAATTAGTGAGCACACGCACGTTCTTGTCTACATAGCCCGTCCGAATACGAATCGGATCGAGCTGAGGTTTAACCTCCTTGGCGATTGCTTTTGCAAGGTTCTCTTGGTCAGCGACCTGCCGTTGCAGTTGCCGATATTCTACAAAGAGATGTTGCAGCCCATCACCAAGCGTACGGATGCCATTTTCCTTCATGTAGTCGGCTAGCCACTCCCAAGACAACCCATTCTTGGAGGTGTCCTCAAGCATGATGTGCTTACGAACTTTTGTCATAGTCCCTCCTGTTTGTTGCCAAGAACAGCGACGAAACTGTTAATGGCTTTTGTCGATTCCGCAATCACCGTTTCGGCTTTGCGCAACGTTTCCTCCAGGCTTTCCTTGTCGTGATCGCTGAAATATTGCGACGCCGAGGTGTGGATCAGTTGTCTCAGGAATTGCTCTCTTGAGACTCCTTTTTTTGACGCAGCGTCGTCGATGACCGCTAGATCTGCACTACGAATGTTGCGAATGATTGTAGTTGCCACGTTGCCTCCTCCTTCCATATAAGGGTGCACTGCTTTCTACTGCCGCTTGCGGCGGGGCGGTTCAAAGGTCTGGCTGGGGCGAAAAGCCCAAGCCATTTGAAAGAGCATAATAGAAATCTGCTATCACATTGTGATAGAACCCGCAGTGCGGGTTGATTCTGGGTGATAGCGGAATTAGGCCCTAAAACCCACGTTATAGCCCGCTACGCCCACGGACCCAAAACACCTAAACCCACGATTCAAGGGCCTATGCCCACGCATTTTCAGCAAGGCCCACGATAACCCATGAAAAACCCACGGGGATTTTCATGCTATTCCAACTGCTTCTGGTACTTTTCGCGCGCAATGCGTGCAGATTTAATTGATTTTTGTGCAGATGCCCGTTCGGTTTTCTGCGTCTTTAGCGAGGTTTCGGTGTCCGAAATCTTCTGTTTTGTTGCGGCCTTTTGCGATCCGGTTTGAACGGAAAGCGACGCTTTCTGCTTCTTCAAAGTAGCCTTGAGCGTTGCGATATTGGCGTCAGCGTCCTTCACTTTCTGACGGTAGGTAGTGATGCGCTTGCCGTAGAAATGAACCATGTAGGTGAAGTATTCCTGCTCCAATGCGCGACTCGATGGTGTCGAACTATGATCAGAAAGAGTCACCTTTTGGATACTGATTGGCTGAGAAGATGACATGGAAAGGCCGCCGTTCAGTTGCTTGTTTGTGCCAATGGCAACGTACAGACTCGTCTGCTTATCAGGTACATTCTTCACGACCAAGGCGTAGAAATCTTCGCTTACCTGAACCAGTTTTGCTGGTAGCTTTTCGCCATTACCAGCACTACGAGTGCGCACGTTTGCGGTGATTGGTTGCAGCGGATCAATCTGGTTATCCTTCACATAGAGGTTCAACTGATACGTCGTTTTGTTGGCGTAGCGTGACGCCCCAGCGAAAGTGAATTGGTTGTCGCCTTGGGTAAAAGACTGATCTGGTTTTACGCCACTTGCTGTGCTGCTTTTGGGAAATAAAAAAGCCACTGCAAAGGCAGTGGCGACAACGACGATGATTCCTGCGAGGAGATAGATGAACTTTTTCTCGGCCCGATTCTGTGGCCTCATCGTGATTGTTGAACTAAAAGCACTCAACACTTCTCCTCCCTTCTACTGTTGGTTCATAGACACGCCAGGCTCCATTTCTGCGTAAACATACTCACTCCACTCGGTAATTTTCTCGTCCTTAAAAGTGAGGCGATAGAGGATGTCCTGCTTCTGTGGATTCGTGTTCCCGGCTCCGCTCAAATCGAATACCACCCGGACAGTTGCCTGGCGTTCATTGCCGTTTTCCGGCTGAATCTGCACGTCTCGGTTGTACCAGGTCGTGCTCCAACGGAAGTTGTCAGCGGCCATGCCGCCGGTCGGAACGACCACGAGGTCGTCGGCAATCTTCTTCGTTGAGATGGCCTCAATATCGTCGTGTTGCTTACGTGCATTCTCATAGAATTGTGTGTGCAATGTGACGAAAGCCTTCGCGCGTTTGGTGATTGTGTCGTTGCTTGCCTTCAAAGAGGCAAGCTCTTTTGCGTCCGCTTTTTCAGCTTGCGAGGTGCCGGAATCCTGCGGCGTTGACGTCGTGGTCGTCGTCTTGCCAGCGCCTTTATTCACCACAACATTGGTGCGCGGTTTTAAGGCTTCCTGATGAACCTGGTACCATCCGAACCCGGCTGCGCCGGTGGCTAGTACTGCCCAGGTTGCTAACCCAAATACGATTTTCCCATTTGCCATTTCCTAACTCCTCCTTATTTGACTCTGCCAAAGCCGGCAAAGTGTGCTTGCCAGTATGACGATGTGTAGGTAGCAATATTAACATTACTGCCCGCTGCGTTGATCATTTGCGTACTTGAAAGCACGATACCAACGTGGGTGATACGCGGCCCAGAATACGTGTGCTCAAAGAATATCAGATCACCGGCCTTCACCTCACTCTTGCTTAACCGCTTGGTGGCATCGTACTGATCCTGAGCGGTACGAGGCAAGGAAATTCCGGCCTTCCGTAGCGCCCATTGTACCAGGCCACTACAATCAAATCCGGTCGGGTTTGCGCCGGAGACGTTCGCGCCAAAGACGTAAGGCTTGCCGAGCTGTGCGCTTGCTGCGGCGTAAGCTTGATCAAAGTAGCTCATCTTGTCTCCCATAATCTTGACGTTAGCGTTGCTCGCTCCCTTGCCGGTGAGCAGCGCATCTGCGTCCGCCGGGGTCATGAATTGTTTAATGATAGAGGTCACGGCCGATAACCAGCCGGAGTTCAGATTTCCGGGATCGTTGCCAGCCCCAACTGGTGCATAGGCTTGTTGGAGAGCAGTCAGAGTGCTCAGCCCACGCACAACGACCAGGTTGTGAAGCGTGGCTGCGGTGCCGTCGATACCCGCCTCAATGCTGCTAAAGTGAATCACCTGGTTACCACTCATCTGACCACTGGGATTGTTGTCTACGCGGACAGCACGGCTGGTGCCCCAGCCAGACTCGTTAGCCATGATGGCGGCAAAAAGCGCCGGATTGACGCCTGCATTTTGCGCTGCGGCAATAGTGTACTGTTCCTGGTTAGCCAGCACGCCATGCCCGAACCCTTTATCCCAGGCAGCATGAAATACCGCCGCGTCGAAAGCCATGTTGGTCAGCAAGCCGCCGCTCCCAGCGTCAGCAGCCACATCTTCAGCTTCTCGACCCATATACGCATCGACACTGGCGAGAATGCCAATCATCAGCGACAGCCCCAGGAGAAGAACCGCCGCACCCAGGCCGAGTGGCACCAGCCACTTACGCCAACGCCACCCGGCCCAGACGCGCCGCATAGTCGTGGATTGCTTCATAATCAAGCACCCCCTGCAAATACCCGCAGTTCATCATCTGTGACCTGGAACTGCATGTGCAGCTTGCTTGGCCCGGTCAGCAGATAGCATTCCCCTTTATCAAAATTTGGAATCGTCGCGAAGTCTTGCTCGGTCATAATGCCACCGAACAGACGGCGTAGAATCCCAGGATTCTTTGCAGTCTGAATGGTGGAAACGTCGTGCTTCAAAAGTACCTTGTATTGGCATAGGGAATAGATCTGATTGAGGGAGTTGACCGCCTTGACCATATCCCGATCAGAGACATTGCTGCCGTTTGGAAACATACGCTCAAGACGCTGCGTTGCTAGCACAATCGCGCCGAACATCTTGCGGTCTTCAGACATCAGCTTAACGAAGAAGTCGGCCGCAAATGCCTTATCAGTGTTCAAGATCGTGTGGCATTCATCGACGATAATCAGCCAGTGCTGAACGTCCTCCAGTGTCTTTTCGCGGTGATCGTAGGCCTTCTTCTCGCGGCGGCCCACTGCCATACAGTTGTTGTACGAGTCCATGATGGCGTTGTAGATAGCCAGGTCTTGGATTCCTTCTTCCATCTGGTCAATCGTATCCAGCTGATACGAGACCAGCTGGACATCTTGCAGGGGCGGCAGCGACGAATACCCATCAAAGAGCTGGCCATACATCGTCGCCAGGCGGCGAAGCGTCAATAGAATGGTGTTGTAATACTTAGACATTTGATCGTCTGGCTCATCACGGCGGCGCTCCTCAATGTAGGCGACAATATCGCTCAACGTCGGATAGTCCTCGCTGGCTAAGCTAGTAATCGGCTTAGCCCCTTTATCCAGGTACCCGTTGGACTTGTAGTATTGATCGCACAGTGTACCAAACACGCTTGCTGTTCGCGCGTCCGCATCACTGTCAACCAGTCGGTACTTGATTGAGAGGTTGCCAATATGGGCCCGGTAGGAAGCCGTCACGTCCACGTCAGCGGTCTTTTCATCAACAGCGGTAGGATAAACCTGAAACATGTTGATTCTGCCCTGGCTCCCGTCCAGGTTGATCACAGTACCACGGAAGCGGTGAACCAGGTCAGCAAACTCACCAGAGCGGTCAAAGACACGCACCATATCCCCGCGGATTGCCCGCTCCCAAAGCATCTTTTTGATCGACGTCGATTTGCCTGAGCCCAAGTCGCCACTCAGGAACGTGTTGTAGTACGTCCGCTGCTGGCTGACTCGGAACATATCCCAGTACACGGTGCCGCCAGTAGGCGTATAGCCAAAGTACGACCCATACGGATCGTCCAGGCTAGTTTGGTTGTGGGCAAACCCTAACCCCATTACCTGGCCGCTCAATGGGAGCCCTTCGCGGCGACTGGGGAGCTGACGCTGCGCCGTCATCGGCAGAAACATCGACTGGTACTCGTCCGCATTCTCGTCCAAAAAAACAGCGCCCTGATAGGCGCTGCTGTCGAGTCGCCCGATCACTCGGTTGACCTTGGTATTCAATTCTTCAAGACTGCTAGCGTAGACGTAGACCCTAATATGCACCTGCTTGATCACCTCACCTTGCTTGTTGAGCGCAATGCTCAGGTCACGCAATGGGTCTAGCTCCTGGTCAATCAAGTCGCGTTCCGTTGTCGTATTGGCATGGGAGCGCTGCACCTCAAGCTCAGTTACTGAACCCTCAATGCGCTTCTTGTAGTTGAGGTTTTGATTGGTGAAATAGTCCACCGTGATGGTAACCCCGGCAATGCTGGTAATCTCCTTCAGCCAAAAGTCAGTGAACGTGTCGGGGATTTCATACACGTGTACGCAGGCCAGGTAGACGTTTCCTAGACGCGTGTAGTATTCATTGCGGGTGTCTATGCCCCCTTGCGGCTGAATGCGGTAAACAAACGAGTCATCCAGTCCTTTATTCTTCTTCATGTGCAATCACCCCCGGATTATTCATTAAGTGCAGCATGGTCTGCTTCTCTACCGTGGTTGTCGGTTCAAAACCGTAGATGCTGCTGTACTGCAAGGCTGATTCAATGTGTCGCTCAAGTTCTGGCACGGTATCACCAAATACCCAGATCCAGCTTGAGAGCTTGCGATAGTGACTTTCGAGATACTGCATGTTGAGCAATTCTCTTTGCAGCATCTCCAAGCGGAACGGGTCTCGCGTGGTCTCAATCAGATGCCGAAAGTAATGCTGCTGAGTCTTGTTGGATTCCGGGAAGTTGAGGAAGACCTCTTTCACCGAAGCAGAATATTGGCGCATAAACTCCCAGGATCCGGCCTCAATCTGATCAGCCTCTTCAAGCGTCACGCGATCTAGGTCATATTTCTTAGGCTTGAACACCTCCGCATAATAGTCTGAAATACCGGCGTGTAGGGTGAGATACCCTTTCTCCGTAATACCGGTAACGGGGAATATCGCCGTCACCTTCGTCTTTTTATCTGCAATCGCAGCTGACTGTTTGTCTTGCTTTTGCTTGCGAACAGATACAGCATCAAAGGCCATGTTTCTCCCCCTCTCTAAATAGTAGACGCCACCGCGGGTTATCAATACTGTGGTAGACCCGGCGCGGCTTACGCAATACCTGCCAGATGACCTGGTAGGTTTTCTTCTCTGGAATCCCTGACGGCGAAACTAGGATATACGAGATTCCCGCCCCTAACACCGCCGGAAGTAGCTGAAGCACCGCAGGAAAGAGATGCGAGAAGGCCAGCCATGGAACCCCAGCCGCAGCAAGAATCACGAAGAAGTCGGTAATTGTGAGGTGGCTGCTGTACTGGTTCTTAATGTTGATCTTCTTTGAGAACTGAACTTGATGGTACATACACATTTACTCCCTTTCTTCCATATTTGGCTGGTGCGGTGCGTCATCCAACGCATGACCAACTGGGTGACGTTTGACCTCTTGGTTCGCTTCACGGATCAGCGCGCCTTGGTTTTCGCCTTGGCGATAGACCCGGTGCATGGTTTGCACCGTTGGCGACGTCATCAGCTTTGCTTGAGCACGCTGGCCAAGCGTTTGCTGCGTCGCAGCTTGCGGTTGATCACGCTGCAAGGCCGCCATCGCGCCTCGCGCTTGAGCCCCAGTCACGCCAGGCATCGAAGAAGCGATCACTTTTGGCACCTGGTGTTTAGTGCTACTCTCCGGTAAAGCGGGGGCCTTGCCAGCACCACTCTTTTGCGCTTGTAGGCGTTGCTGCGCAATCCCTGTCGGCAGCCCCGTCTTAGTCGAAATCCTCTTACCGTTGGCCAACGGCGGGTGGAACGGTACTGCTCCTAACTGCTTTCCATTCGGAACAGCTGCGGGTTGAGTGCCAGGTGCTCCCCCGCCTTCTGAAAGATTAGGCGCGCTCTCTGTGTCGCCCGCAGGCATTCCAGGTACTTCACCGGTCACTTCTGGCCCCGACGCTTTGCCGGTACCAGGTGCAGCCGCAAGTGGTGAGGCCGGTAGATTAGGCTTGGATAGCAGCCCCATACCCGCGCCAGCAAGACCGGCACCGGCCACCAAACCGCCCTTGGCGACGTTTCCAGCCGTCTTGGCGACACCTTTAGCAAGATGCCCAGCACCGCGTCCCAACGTACCCAGGCCACGACTCGCGAACATCACGTTGGTCATGGTCTGTGCCATCGACGCAACGCCCGCGTCGATGCCAAAGATTGCCTGAATGATGTTCGGCCCGTCGATAATGAACAGCGCGGCCCCAATCATGGCTAAAATCTTGGTTCCCGGCGTTAGACCCGCTTGATTGATATACCCCAGAAACAGTCCGTAGAACTGAATTAGGACGTCTAGCAGGAACAGTACGACGAAACTGTCACGCAGCTTCGTGATTAACTGCCGATTGCGCTTGCCAGAGTCTATGTCAGTCAGGGCGATTCCTTGAGTGAGTAAGCCAATGAAGCCTATCTCCATCTCAATCTTGACGACTTTGAAAATAGTAATGATGGTCACCAGCAGCACGCAGATAATGCTGAAGAATAAGTACCACGGCGACCAGGAGTAGCGGTAGTAATGATCATCGAGCTTAAACATGCCGGTCATGTTGTGCAGCTCCCAGGTTCCATCTGAGTTCTTCGAGACCTGGTGAGTCAGGATGCTGTTCCCGTCAGAGCTGACCTGAGAACCGCCGTACCAGTGCCCGGTATCAACCTTTTCGTTGATGTTTAGGAGCTTCACATCGCCCATATCACTAATGGCGTTACGCTTCGCAACGCTAGGCAACGTCGCTGTCGTACCGGAATGCTTCCACCCCGCCTTGTCCAGTGAGTACACATCGGTAATGTAGCTTTTGTACAGTGATACCACCACCGGCGAGTCAACGGAGTTTCCAGCAATCCCGCTGTTGACTAGCCCTGTGGCCTGAGTCATAAAAAAGGTCGTTCCAAAGAACAGGAGAACCGCAACCAGAAAATTGTTGCCTTTTTCTTGGTAGTCAACGCGCTTATTGTGAATGAACATGAGGCCTGCCCAGGCGATTGCCACCGCGGCGAGCGCCCAGATTGCTGCATTGTAGGTTTTAAGAAAATTCTTGACCCCGCTGTACTCCCAGAAGTTGAGCAGCTTGTACATTTGGCGAAAACTGCTGCTAACTACATTTGTCAAAGTGGCGAGTCCCAGAATGATCACATTGCCAATGTACCGCAGGCCGTCACTGACCATGTTGGAGACATGCAAATAGTCACTGTATGCCCGTAGAATCTGAATGATTTGTTGATCACCCATGAGCTCCCTCCTTCTTCTCAAACTGCGCCAACTTGAACATCATCCGCAGCGCCTTATACAACTCAGGCTTATCCTCGCGGTGGCCAGCCAGATACGCCTGTGCCTGGCTCATGGTATTGCCACGCCAGAACGCCGCATTCTCATCGCTGTCGAGCCACTGCTCAGTCTGGTCATGAACCATTTTTAATTGGGCCTCTGTCAAGGCCACTTCGATAAATCTGCTATCCTCACTCACGAAGTCGCTAACGTTCTGTGTCAGCGGCTTGTCGTCCTCGTGGAGATCAGCAACAGGATCTTCCTTTTCCTTCTGACGTGTCTCAGCCGCTGCTTTAGCAGCCTCGGTACGACTCTCAGTGACTGTGACGTTCCCACTGCTGTCTTTCTGATAGGACGAATGAACGTTGTCGCTGCTGTGCACCTCAAACTGATCTGGCTCGTTCTTTAAGCGCTCCGCTTGGTCTAAAGTCGTGGTTGCGGTCTCTGCAAATTCATTCTGCGAGATGGTCAACCCATCGAGTTTGGTGCCCGCATGTGATGCCAGCTTGTCACCGTTGAGTTCTTCAAAGGTCTGCGGGTGATCAAAATCCTTCAGGTACTGATACTGAAAGAGCATGTGATCCTGGTCAGCCTGATTGGCGTAGATTGGCTTTGCGCTAATCTGCGTACCATCAAGGGCCCGCCGCTGCTTCCCACGGATCAACACCCACTCCCCTTCTTTGAGCTGGCTCAGCTCCTCAGGGGTCATCAAATCGCGAGCCTGTTCAGACTCGCTGTATGACTTATCCATGCTCATGGGATCGCCAGCCCGATTAGGTACGATAATGGTCTTTTTACCAAGCAACCGCGAGAAGTATTCTGCGTCTTCTTTCCCATCGGCCAGGATGTCGTACTTATTCCCGCACGCCGACAACAGCGCCTCGGCACCGCGATCACCGTACTTATCCTTGAGCTGCGCGATAGATTGGAAGACCAGGTAGTAAATGAGACCACGTTGCAGGCCAACGTTCATATAGCGGCTCAGCCCTTCTATCGTCGGGATATTAGCCACTTCTTCTAGGACAAACTTGACGCGCCGCTTCAAACTAGACGTCTCAGACAGCGTGGCAGCCTTTGACAAGACGTAGGAAATCTGGCTGATCAGCGTTGAAATCAGTGAGTAGTTGGAATCGTCATAGTCAGGATAGACAATGAACAACGCGACCGGCTTGTTGCCGTTGGCAATATCCGCGAGATGAAGATCATTGGTCGCGGTCAACTTGCCGATTGCACTAAACGTATAGTTTTTGAGCTTGGCCATGGTTCCGGTGTAAATCCCGGCCCGTGTGATACCTTGCGAAAAGGTGATCGTCCCGTATTGCAGCTTTGCGGGGTCATTGACTTCCAGCTGGCTGAAGAACATATCCATCTTCGTGTCGCCGTTCTCGTCAGGGTTTGACCCTAACTCGTTTAGCATGACTGACACGGTGTACATCGTGACGCGCTCCGGTGTGTTCTTGATCTTGCAGACTCTGCACACTGCCAGGATCAATGCGTTGGTGAGCGCGATAGATGCCTCCTCCCACATTGGATCCTTAGCATTAGGATTGTGAAACAGGGAATAGCTCAGCGTATTACACAGAAGCTGAGCCTCATCATAATCACCCTTGTCGTAGGCTTCCCAAATCAGCGCCAACGGATTGTAGCCAATGGAGTACTCGGGCGTAACCAGGTTGAACACGCGAACATCATAGCCGTGCTGCTCAAAGGCAGCCTTCGTATTCTTGACCATATCGCCTTTCAGGTCGGTGACAATGACCGAATCTTGCTTTGCTGCGCGCATAATCAAGTCCAGCACCGGGTATGTAAAGGTCTGGGTCTTACCTGACTGGGTACCCGCGACAACGGCCGCGTTAGTCTTGTTCGTGTCAATCAGGTCATATCCGTTCTTCGGGACGGGCCCGATTGTGCGTCGCCCTTGCCTCTTCTCTCGTCTAGCAACAACCGCATCGAACGCTTTCTTCTGGCGAGGGCCACGGGAAGAGGTGACATGCAGGTTGAGTTTTTCGGCAGCCTCCGGCGTCACGTGCACTTGCGGCACGCCGGAGTACCCATCATAGATGGAGCCGTCGAGCGGTACCGCCACACTCTGCTCCACAAGATCAGATAACGGTGTAAAGGCAGCGGTGCCCATTGAGCCAAGGTTAAGATCACGGTAGGCAATACGCATTTGGTAAAGCAGCTTTGGCACCTTCACCAGCCACACAAACAGCACAACAACCGTAACGAGCCAGAATAGACCGCTTGTTGACGGTAGGAACCAATTCAACGGTGCAAACACGGCGCCGATTCCTGACGCGCTTGTGATCGTTTTACCCTGGTTGAAACTTGCCAGAGTGGCTTGAAAACTACTAAATAGGTACTCAAGCAAGTGGCTTGCCAAGCACCCCAGACACCATGAGATTAGAAGCAGAAAAGCCCCTGTACCGGTGATTACATCACGCCGCGACAAAAGGCTTTTCCATTGTTTATAGTCAATATTCATTTCGTCGTTTCACCCCCTTCGATCGACCGCGACGTGCTGCCACCAGAGCTGGATTCTGTCAAATATTGGCTTTCCGCCGATGGCTACTGCGGAGACACAAGTGACCGCAAGAACCAGTGACCAGGCGGCGGGAACAGTAGAAAGCACATAGCCAACCAGCAGTTTGTAAGCCACCACCACCGCTAGCGTAAAGGCCCCAAGCCCTCGCATGGAGAGGCCCAGTGCCGCATTGAGCAACTCAATTAGGGTCATGCCAGCAGCCAACAACCCAAAGATGATTAGTACAGCGACTTGGATCTGCGGAGTGACCAACAGCTTCAGTGCAAGCCAACTTGTTGCGCCTAGAAGCAGGAGATCAACGACTAGGTTGAACCAAGTGGCTAGCTTGCTGTGGGTCATCTCATACCGCAGCTGTCGCTGCTCTTCAGACAAATTGTCCTCAAACAGGATGGTGCCTTGCTTAATCCACACCCCCTGGTTGGTCTGAATCCCAACGACCGGCATTCCAGCGCGCTCCAGATCAAGAATGCTGTCGTTTAAGCGCCGCTGGAACGCCTCATTCGATAGTGCCGCGATTGTTTTGACTGCCTTCATGTCCTCAACTCCTAACTTCGTGCTAATTGCTTCGGCTTAGCAATTTGCTTGCCTGCGTCCTTGGCCTGCTGCGGTGCCAGCCCATCCTGGATAGACTCAATCAAGTCTTTTGAAACGCGCTGCACGTCGCCCATGATGGCGGCTTGCTGCTGCTCCTCGTTCCCTTCTATCGTCTTTAGGTTCTCTGTCCAGGAGGCAATGTAGGGCATCGCTTCTTCACTTGTGTCAATGCCCAGCGACTTGCTCACAACATAGCTGGTCATTTCGGCCTGGAACTCCATAATGTCGCGGTACTTATTTGACTTGGTATCCTTTAACGCCCAGAACTTTGATGCTCCCGCATGATCTGCATTGTGCATCTTTGCGTGAGCCAGCTCGTGGATTAAAGTGGCCGCATATTCGGGATCACCGAGATTGTTCTTCATCACAATCTCTTTGGCTTTGCCATCGACGTTGATTGTTGCCCCTTTGGCAGCCCCTAACTGGTAGGACGGAAACTCCGTCGTCTCGGGACTAGTCACCCGGATTCCTTCCTGCATGGCGACCACTTTGAGTGTTTCGACCGCCTTCTTGGTCCCTTCGGGGTTCGGATTATCAAGATCAAATGGCCGGTTCGGGTACAGGTCAGGGTAATCTTCTGGCTGTGCGTTGGTCTGCAACACATCAAAGACGTTCCCCAGGTTGTAAAACCGGCTCGTTATGGTCTTGAGTGCATCAGGGTCAGTCTTCACCCGCGCCTGTAATTCTTTGCTTAGCTTCGTAAAGCTCAAATACTGCTTGGAACTAGGATCGCGGTAGAGCTTCAAGTCGTGCGGCACCAGAATTTTGAGCGCGTGTTCGCCCTTCTGCACTGAAAAACCTTTATCCTTCCAGAACTTGAAGGAACCGACCAGCCCGGCCTGTTGAAACTGGGATCGAATCAGCGCCACGTTTCGAGGTGAATAGTGATACCCGGTGGCCATGAAATCCAAAAACGCCTTGCGCTCTTCCGGGCTACTTGACTGCAACTTGATCTTCGGCAAGGCGTCTTTTACGACTTTGGCAACTTCTGCTTTGATCTGTTCCGGGGTCTTTGGCGTATATGCCCGTTTAGCGGCCATTACTCGACCACCTCCGTCATAAAGCCTTCTCTCGTCAGGTAGGCGGGGCTTTCTGGTTCTACCGAATCGGATTGCACCTCGCGGCCAACCTCCCGGTAATCAATGCCCTCCTCGGTGCCCGCTTCGGCCATGATCGCCTTTAAGACTTCGGCCCGCTCTGGCGTCACAGTAATCGTCAAAGGCTCACCGGTGGCAACATCCTCACCAACCACCTTCTGCCCATCTACCGAAACCAACATGATTAAATCGTTATTCATAGCAGCCTCCTCTACCAACCCTGGTACGGCGACTGTGCTTGTGGCGTCGGTTGCTGAGTTGGGGCCGCTGACGGTTCTGGTTGCGGCGCTACGGGCTTAGGCTGCGGCTGTGGTGCTGGCTGGGCCGGAGCCTCAGGTGCGCGTTCAAATTCCGGCTGGATGGCCTGCTGCAGCGGCTTAGCGACCTCGCCTGGCTGGTAGACCCGGTAGAAGTCATAGCCCCTTAGGCGGTAGGAAACCGCCTGGCTGCCATCATCGCGCTTGAACTCACTGCTTTGGAAATAGCCATTAACCACAATCACGGCACCTGGCTCTACTTCGTCAAGGAAGCGGGTGGCCGCCTCACCAGAAAGGGTGAATGGAACTTTGTTCGTCTCGCTACGCCCAGTGTCAAAACTGCGTTCATTGGAGAGGTACCCGTTCACGTAGGTACGGCCGTTGCTATCATTACTTCGCGTCTCCGGCATTACACGACCCATAACGGTCATGTCATTCATCATCTTAGTCATTGCTATTCCTCCTCGGTTACATCCGCGCTGTCATCAGCTGCCACAGTAACCGTGACTTCTTTAGTTGTGGTCTGTCCAAACTTGTCAGTCGCTGTGTAGGTCAACTTGTAGTCACCTGCCACAGCCGTATCAACGGAACCATCAACGGTAACCCTTGCCTCACCGTAAGGGCTGGTTGTGGTTACGTTAACCAGGGCATCAAACTGATCACCGACCTTGAGCGTCGTTTGCACCTTAGCAACATCCAAGCTCGGCTTGTCGGCCGTGACGTTAATCGTCACAGTCTTGGTCGTCGTCTGCCCGAACTTATCGGTCGCCGTGTAGGTCAGCTTATTTTCGCCAGGCTTGCTGGTATCGACGCTTCCGTCTACCTTGAGGTCAGATTCGCCATACTTGCTGGTTGCTTTGACACCCTGAAGGGCATCGAAGTTAGTGTTGATTGCGATGCTCGTGTTCTGGTCGGTAGTGTCAATGACTGGCTTGTCAGCGTAAACCGTGACTGTGCGTTGCTTGGTGACCGTCTGCCCGTCACTATCGGTAACAAAATAGGTCAGTTCATACTGACCAGGAGTCGTTGTATCAACCTTACCTTCAGCAGTAACCTTGCCCGTCACATCGCCGTCTTGGAAGTCGGCAGCGTGAACGTCTTTCAAGGCGTCGAAGGTTGTACCCACCTCAACCGGATTGTCATTCAGAAACACGATAGAAGGCTTGTCGTTGATTACTGTAATCTCACGCGTCACTGATACGGTGTGCCCCTCGCTATCCGTTACTGAGTAGGTAACGGTATAGGTGCCTGGCGTGTTCTTATCAAGCGTGGTTGTATAGCCAATCGCGTTTGTCAGATCGCCATCTTCTGGGTCACTTGCCGTCACGCCGAGCCGGAAATTGACTGATTCCTGACCCTTGTGCACCGTCATCGTCGCCGGTGCGCTGATGGATGGTGCCTGGTCAGGTGTGGTTACACCAGAATCTGAGCCTCCACCATCAGTGCCCCCGCCGGTCTGTCCGCCATCACCAGGAAGTGTCCCAGGCTGATTGCCAGACGTGCCGCTGTCTCCACCAGGAAGCACCTCCGGTGTTGCTGGCTCAATCGGTTCTGGTGTTGGCTTGGTGGCATCCGTTGCCAGTGCCACAAGGCCCTTGGTCTGATCAGAGTTGAGGTTGTCTGCTAGCTTCTGCACGCCATTGTCGAGCAGGACTCCGGCCACGCCATTGCCCTCATCGTTCTCCAAGAGTGTCGGGAACGCGTCCTGGATAACAGACTTGGCGCTATCGTCCTTGTTGCTTTGCGAGTCGCTGCCAGCGGCCTCCTTGATCACTGACTTCACGGTATCCTGCTTCTTCTTTGTTGCAGGCTTCGCTGTCTTTTCGGTCTGCTGCGCTGGCCCCGCCACCGCCTGATAGATACCGTAGCCACCACCACCAAGCACGGCGGCTGAAATTAAAACAGCCGCAAGAATCTTGCGGCTGCCCTTCTTCTCTTGTTCTGGTTCCTGTGCCATTCTTGTCACTCTCCTAAAGTTTCGAGTTGATGTTGAAATGAAGCAGCGCTAGCTTTTGCCTGCGCTCTTTCAGCAGCACTCTTGGTTTTATCATTTGCAATAGATTGATAGTGCTCAACCGCCTTTTGGTAGGTTTCCCCGGTTTGGATGGCCTGGTCTATGGTCTTGTTCTTCAACTCAGCATTGATTTGCTTCGCTTGATCGAACTTTCCAGTCTGGATGTAGCCTATCGCAATCAGACTTTGCAAGTCCTGGTCATTCAGATCCTGGTTAAGAATCTCCGCCTGCTCATACTGTTTGGTCTTTATATAGGCCACGGCCAACTTAGACTTACGAACCCTGGTCATCGCTGCTTCCTGGCTAGCAGTGATCACTACCAGGTACTTTTGCTGTGCGTAGGCTAGGTCAAACTTACCGTTTGCGCTGGGGTACTTCGCCTGAAACTTCGCTAATTGTGCCGTCGTCCCATCAGTGACCACCACGGCTTCAATATTGCTGCGCTTTTCCGGGTACACCTGAGCTGCTTGGATATACTTCTCGCCACGCACCAGCGATTGGTAACTGGGTTGTGGCGCCGCCTTGGATGAGAAAAAGAACCGGTACGACCCAAACACACACAGCAGCGCCAATAGCGCAGCCGCCAGTCCAATCAACAGCCGTTTGTGTTTACGAATGATGTCTCCTTGCGCGAGGCGGCGCCTGGCGCGCCGTTCCCGTTCTACCTTCGGTTCAGGTTGCCCGGGTTCACGGCGAGGCGGTTCTTCTACTGGCTCTGGTTCGGCATTGGAATCATCCTCCAACGTAGCGTCAGGTTCAGCCTCCGGCGATGGGTGGGCTGCTTCACGCTGCTCTGGTGCGCCTTCAGAACGACCCGTCTCTGATTGAGGGGATTTTTTGTCGGCTGATTCAGGCTTTTCCTCTGACGCTGCACCAGGATCCCAATCGGATTCTGGATTAGGCCCCGGCGTTGTCTCCGCGACCAAAGCTGCCTGAAGCATCGCTATGAATCGCTGGGCATCGTCCGAAGAGACATTATCTAGCACTTCTTTAAAGGTATGCTGAACCAGTGCCAACAGGTTGCTCATATACGGCGCATCCGTTCCAAGCTCTAGTGCATCACGGAAAAGCAGGTCACCGTTTGGCTGGTCATGAATGCTAATCACGACAACCAGCTTTTTGTGGCTATCCAGACAAGCGCGATTTGTCTCTCGGATGGTCTTCTCCGCCTCATGCAGTGAGTAACGGCGGGTCTTGGAGAGCTTGGAAAAGAAAGGCCAGGCAAAGCGGCTGCGCTTCAGCAACACATACATCGCTACTCACCTCCTTCAGCGTGATTAAATGGTTTTCAGCCAAGTCACGATGGCGGTAGCCGACAAGGCAATGAATAACCCAATTGCGGTGTTAGTCATACCATCTCTGGCCTCTTCAATTTTTTGGCGATTCTTCGTCATGTGAGCGAGCCCGTATAATCCTAATTTCACGGCTGCGTATGCACCTGAGACTGTCCCGATTGCCGTCACAAAGAATTGTAATGCCTGCAAGATTTTATCCATTTTCACGATCCTCCTGAGTTAGTTCCCGCGTAGGCTGGCTCTTCTGCGCCGTCATCGACTTAATCAATAGCGATGTGTTCTCCGTAATGATTTCCTGATACTTGTCGTTGAGCCAGTCTTCCATCTTGATTCCCTTGGCTGCCAAAATAGCGGTAGCAAGGCGTTTGTTTTGGTTCTGTTCAGCACGATTTGCCATGTTCTCAATCCTTTCTAGTTCACAATCAGTAGTTCAACCTTGCGGAGGCTAACAGGACGCGTTTCTTGCACCTCGCCCAGATCCAGCAGTTCGGGATCCGCCCACCAACCGGTCTTCAGCACAGCGTGATAACCCGCTTCGATATGCTGTCCGAAGCCAGAGTTATAAATTGTGACTCTGATCCAATTAGCCCCACAATCAACAACGGATGCCGTGCTTGGATCTAATTTCAAGACTTTAGCCATTACACAAACTCCCTTCGATAATGCGTGTCTCGGTAGCCTTCAATCAGCCAGTCCCCATCTGGCGCTTTACTGATGCGGTGTACCTCAAGCGCTGCTAGGTAGCCGAGCTTTTGGTAGAATCCAGCCGGTCGTGCAATTTGCGGGGCTACGTGCCCAATCGCGAGCAGAATACCCGGTACCATCAACTTCTTGGCTTCCGGGTTTGCGCTGAAGAAGCTCTTTTTCACACGTACAAACAGAATCTCGTTCCCCTCTTTGTCCTTGCCGCTGGTGCCAATCTCACGCGCCAAAAAGCGTTCATCAACATACACTCCTTTCTCCATGTGCGTTCCTCCTTTCTATCAAATGACTGCGGCCCATCGGGCCGACGCTGCCCCAGGGAGTTGAACCCTGGATTAGACCACCGACGACAGCAAAAAGCCCCTTCGGGCAGAAGGGGCCGGGTAGAGAACTAAAATTTTGGGGGATTAGGCAAAGTCAGCGTCAGGCCAGACTTTGCCTAAGCTGTACTAAGGAGTCGAAGCTTAGTTTTCCGAGTACAGCAAAGGCCCTCGATTGAGGGCCTTGGTAGTCTTACTTCTTCTGTTTCTTCTTCCTGCCTTTGTTGTCTAAACCAATCTTAGCCAGGTAGCCGGTATCTGGCGTGAAGGGAAATTTCTTATCCCTTGCAACTTGACGCAGAAAGATTGTGATAGCAGCGCTCACTGAGAAGCCCATTTCTGATAAGGCTTCTTCTGCGGCTGCTTTGGTAGCGACATCAACACGCGCAAAGACTCTGGCAGTCTCATCTTGCAGCTTCACGTTCTCACCCTACTTTCGTTTTCCATATACAGCATTTTATACTATCGGTGTTGCTTTATCAGCCGATTAGCAACTTATACTGCCCCAGGGAGTTGAACCCTGACCTTACTCTAGGAATGGGTAAGCCGGTGGCAGCAACGCACTCCTACTTTGTTCTCTGGGGGAGAGGTAGGAGTACAAAAGGGAATAGAATGAAAAATCGTTGGTGCATGGTAGGCAACGGGGCTGCTGCCTACCAAGGTCATCCTAAGAACGTGTTTAGAATCTTTTCAAGAGTATTCGCAGGAAGGCTAAGCTAATCATCATCTTACTGGTGTTCAGCTTTCGCTCACAATTGCGCCAGAGGCGCCGATATTTTCCTAGCCAGCTAAAACTGCGTTCGATAACCCAGCGTTGCGGGGTCACTTGACCGTGCCTAAGGTCACTCTGTTTAGCAATAATGACTTCAGCGTTAATCATTGCCTGAACTGATTGAGCAAAGTTGTTACCAGTATAACCACCATCGGCCATTACTCGTTGAACCAGGTCAAACTGTGATTTGTTTAACGCCAGTAGCGCATTGGCGCCATCACGCTCAGAAACATTGGCGGTTGTCACATGGACTGCCATCGGCAGCCCATTGATATCTACAGCAAGATGGCGCTTAATCCCACTCACCTTTTTACCACCATCGTAGCCGCTACTTTCAGCAGGATCGGTATTCTTGACACTTTGAGCATCTAGAATGATGAACGATGTATAAACTGAACGCTTCTGAGCCAACCGATGTTGGCTGACAATTTTTTTAAAACCTTATCCAGAGGAGTGATACCAGCAGGAGATGGCGTTTTAGTCCAAAGTAACCAGTAATAATAGACGGTTTCCCATTTAGGAAAATCGCTGGGTAAATCGCGCCAAACGCACCCATTTTTCAAGGTATAAAGCAGGGCGCAAAAGATATCATATAAATCAACCTTTCTTGGCTTAGTCCGCTTACGTATGCCTTCTAGATCTGTCCGGATTAGTTCAAATTGTTCACGAGAGATGTCGCTACTATAATGGTGTGCAAAGCTTTTCATGGATTAAAAACTCCTGTTTTTGATCTAATTTAACTAAAATCAAATCGAATGTCAAAGTATCCAAACACGTTCTAAGGAGTCGAACCTTAGCTCGCCGCGATGACGTCGATAGTCCCACAGATGACAGCAGAATCAACAAGATTCCGTAGTTCAGATTACCAGTTACCGTACAATTTGCTAGTTGATAGTCAACCCTTGATCAGTTCTTGTGTTCCGAACGGTTCCCCTTGTGCGCCAATGGTGTTACAATGGTCTCAACAAGGAGGGGATTTGATGGACACCAAAAAACCAGAGGCACGGCTCAATATTCGGCTAGACCCACAGTTGAAGGCGAAGGCGACCGCGGTAGCAGAAGACATGGGAATTGACCTCAGTACGGTAGTTAGACTGACGCTAACCCAGATGGTTAAAGACCGGCAACTTCCGTTCATGCCAACGGCGCTGCCAGCAGACACACTCGAAGCACTAGACGATGCCGACCACCCGGAGCGGCTTAACCAATATGCTAGCGCCGAAGACATGTGGAGGAAGCTCGGTGTTTAGCCTAAAGACAACTAACGCATTCGACCGCGATGTTAAGCGACTCGGCAAGAAACATTATCCAATGAAAGAACTCAAGCAGGTGGTTGCCCTCATTTTAGAGGGTGTCAACAAGGAATCGTTGGCGACCCGATATGCCGACCATGCGTTATCAGGAAATCTGCAAGGAAACCGCGAACTACACGTGGTCAAAGGCGCCCGTGGGAATTGGCTATTGATGTACAGGCTCGATCAGGATAACCTGACCGCGACTATGCTGCGAACAGGCTCCCATGACGAACTATACGGTAAGTGAAAAGCCCTGAAAGGGGCTCTTTTTTGTGATTTTTCCATCAGTGACTACCTCCTCAAAAATCTTGGTGCAAGACCGCCCCAGAGAGTCGAACCCTGGCAGCGTCAGCAGGCGCTAACGCTATCCCGGTGGCGGTAGTGGTAATTAATCACTTGTCAACGTGCCCACGCGATACGCGGTTGGATCAGATGCCGTTAGAGACGTATCAAGGTGCTTTTGGAGGCCAAGTTTAGTTGGTGTTACCTTGATTAAGTGACCTTGGACAACGTATCGAAATGGCGGGTGTTTGTGCCCGGTGCGAGGACAAGTGAAAAGGTGAATCTGCTTTGCCGAGCCTGCTTGTGGATCACTCAGAATCGACGCGTCATCTCCATTGACGGTATAAGCAACATCGGCTTGATACGTATAGGTGCCTAACTTTGTGTACACCTGAATCAGTCCGCCTGCCCCTTTCCCGCCCTGATAGTCCGATGGCCGGTAAGCAGCCCCAGCCCGACGCTCATAGCCCCGGCTGGTGGTCAGCTGGAAGAGATTTGCGAACAACACACCGTGAAGATAACTAGAGTGCCCGGCTAGGACATAGTTGTTATCGCCTGGCGCGGTGTCCGCCTTTACCCCTGAAAGCTCCGCATATGCGCCATACGCAAGCCCTGCGGTCGTTTTGTAGACTGCCAGGTCAATCCCAACGGATGGAATTGAAAGCGCTGTGTCGGCCCGTATGTGCGTTCTCTGGGGCGTTGTCTTAATTTCTACCGACTGGCCCTTCTTTAGTGCCTTGATGAGCTGTTTGCCCTCAGTGCTTGCACGGCGTCCCTTGTTGACTTCGTGCAGCGGCTGCCACGCAATGAGGCCGATACCGACCACCAAAAACAGCAGTAGAAAGCCAACCAGCCAGCGCCGCTTGTGCATTGACTAGGCCCGCTTACGCAGCAGGTAGAAGGCAATACCCGCAGCACTGATCAGAGCAACCACAACCAAGGCCAGCAGTGCACCGTTCAGGGAGTCGTCAGTCTGGGTCAGCTTAGGTGCTGGTGCGATGTGAACCGTTTGGCCCGCGTCGTTGATGTCAGCGTGGCTAGCAATCAGCTTGCCATCGTGGTAAAGGTCTTCAAAAGCAACCACGTCATGGCCGCCCAGGGAGCTGCCATCGAACGTAAAGGTCATAGTCACCTTCATGTCCTTAGCGGTTGCCTTGAAGGTCTTTTCAGCAGTGACTTTCTTGCCGTTGATCAGAACCGGCTTGCCAGTGGCCTTGTCCATCAGGTAGCCCTTAACGGTGTAGGTCTTACCAACCACGAGGTCATTAAACTCAACAACGTCGTTAATGGTCATGTTCTGGCTAGCAGTCACCGTCTTCTTGCCGTTAGAGGTCGCCGTCGTGTGCAGCTCAATCTTCGGGAAGTGAACGGTTTGGTCTTTGTCGTTGATGTCTTCGTGCGAAGCAATCAACTTGTTGTTGTGGTAGAGGTACTCAAAGGCCACAACGTCCTTGCCAGCCAAGGCGCGGCCGTCAACGACAAATTCAACGTCAATCGTGCCGTCAGCCTTTTCGGCTTTGAAGGTCACGGTCTTGGAAACTTTTGAACCATCGGCGTTCTTAACGAAAGAGCCGTCGGTATAGTGCAGGTAGCCAGTCACGGTGTAGGTCTTGCCAACGATCAGATCGTGGTAAGCCACAGCATCCTTAACGGTTACCTTTTCTTCTGGGACAACTTCCTTGGAGCCTTCAGAGTCAGTTGCAGTCGTGTGCAGCTCAATCTTAGGGAAGGTCACGGTCTGATCCTTGTCGTTCACGTCTTCGTGGAAGGCAATCAGATTGTTGTTGTGGTAGAGGTTTTCAAACACAACCACGTCCTTGCCCGCCAGCAGGCGGCCATCAACCGTGAAGGTCACGTCGATGGTGCCTTCGGTCTTCTCGGCGGTGAAGGAAACCGTCTTGGAAATCTTTTCGCCCTTTGCATCAAGGACAAAGGAGCCGTCGGTGTAGTGCAGGTAGCCGGTCACGGAGTAGTGCTTGCCGACAACCAGGTCGCTGTACGCAACAGCATCCTTGATGGTGACGTCTTCTTCAGGCATTACTTGCTTGTCGCCTTCATCAGAGGTCGCCGTCGTGTGAACCACAGGGGTTACCACTTTGACGGTTTGGCCTTCGTCGTTGATGTCAGCGTGGCTAACAACCAGGTAGTTGTCACGGTAGAGGTTTTCAAAGACAACAAATTCTTTGCCCATTGCCTTAGAAGCATCGACTGTGTAGGTCATGGTAACCGAACCGTCAGCCTTGTCGGCAACGAACGTCTTCTCAGCGGTAATTGGGTTACCCTTGGCGTCCAAGACAACCTTGCCGGTCGCCTTGTCCATCAGTTGGCCCTTGATGTTGTAGGTCTTACCAACAATCAGATCGTGGTAAGTCACAACGTCGTTGATCACCAGGTCGCCATCTGACAGAACGTCATGAGAGCCATCTACGTCAGTGGCGGTGGTGCCAATCTTTGGCGTGGAGAAGGTGATGGTTTGTGGTACGTCGTTGATGTCGTTGTGAACAGCCACTTCGCGGCCGTTGCGGGAGAGTGATTCAAACGCAACGGCGGTCTTACCCGCCAGCAGCGCTGCATCAAACGTGAACGGCATATCAACGTAGCCAGTCGCGGTCTTGGCAACAAAGGTCATGGTCTTGGTGACAACCTTGCCGTTGTCGTCAAGGAGCGCGTCGCCAGTCGCCTTATCCATCAGCTTGCCAACAACCGTGTACTCCTTGCCAGGTACGGCATTGGCGTAGAATACGCGATCAGTGATCGTCACCTGCTTGTGCGGTTCTTGGATGTGCGTACCATCCTCGGAGGTCACGGTCGTGTGAAACTCTTCAGGGACACGTTCGTTGGTGGCGGTCAGGTTAATAGTCTTGCCAGCATCAGTAGCGGCAATGCTGAACTTCTTGACGGTAGAATCGAGCTTGAACCCATCAACAGTTTTTGTTTCTTGGTAAGTCCAGTTGCCAGTCATTTCAGAGATGTTCTTGTTGAGGTCGATCTGGCCCTTGGCATCCGTGGTGAAGTCGCCGTAGTCCTTGCCATCCTTGGTGAAGTGGAAGGTTACGCCTGCCAGCGGATCATTATTGCCAAAGTCAGTCGAAATGTCGTACTTCTGCAAAACGACGTTGACGTTCTTTTCAACCTTAACGTTGATAACTGTCCGGTTGCTGACCGGGTCAATCAATGGTCGAATAACGTCCTGGCGTGTTGCGTGGGACGCAATCAGTGGAGTGCCTTGATAGTTAGCGTCAATCTGCGGAACAAACTGAATGTTGCCCGACTCGTTTGAGGAAGCGCTCGCAGTAATGGTCATAGAATTACCGTTCTTGGTAACGGTAGTGCCAGTCGTATTTTTGTACGTAGTGGCACCGTAGTTAGCAAAACGGCCAGTGGAATCGGTGACGGTGACCGATTGGCCGGCCTTAACAGTTACCGTGGTGTTGTTGAACGACGTTACGCCGGTGAATGGAGAAATCTGCCCATTCACTTTTGCCTTGAAAGCATTGTAGGTCGCTTTTGACACGGGCCCGGCTTGAACACTCTGGAGCTTGTAGCCAAGTTCCTCCCAGATCATCCATTGCGTCATGATGTAGTTATTGACGCTCTTTTGTTTCTGGTAGCCATAGTACGCGATTGCAGAAATCATTTGCTTGGCAGCCGAAGAGTCCTGATAGGTTTTGTAACCTGTACCCGTGTACCCTTCTCCATCGGCTACAACGCCTTGCCCCGGATCGATACAAAATACCACCGGCCCGCTCGCCGAGTTTAGATGGAGCGTGGGTGTCCCACCCTCCTTAAATGTGCCACCGCCTGGCTTCACCCACGTTGATTTAGTCCCATGGCCCCCGTGCTCCATCGTTACCGACGCGGCACTTACTGTACTCGCCTGAACAGCATTCAACGCGAACAATAGACCAAGCATTAAGCCTAGAGCTGCAATGAGACCGCGCCACAAATGGCTCTTAGTCTGTTTGTTCATGTTTGGAATCTCCTCTCAAAATAGATTTAGTAGCAACAAATCGTATATCTGCCGGTGCGCGGATACTGGTCATAGATCTCATCTCCTTAATTTTGAGCACAAAAAAAGCGGCCCATTTTGTATGAGTCGCTGTGCATTACACTATCGAATTAACTTAGTCTGACCATTCCCAAGAGTAGAAGGTTGTTCCGTCTTGATATGAGACGCTGAAAGCATGTGCTTGCCGCCCTTGTCCAGCGTCAGCGGCGTCATCCAATGCCTTATTCATAGCCGCCATGGCCGCGCTCATTGAAGATAAGAGGCCACCGTTGCCGATGTATTCTCCTGGCTCTAGGACGTGCGGCTTCTTGACTGGCTCAGTTGGCTTGGTGCTTGAGCTAGAGGACGATGGCTTGCTAGGCGTTGTGGTGTGGCTCGTGCCAGTAGAAGAACCAGTAGACGGCTTGGTTGTCGTCGTAGTGGAGTGAGAAGGCGTCGTTGTGGTCGGGCGGCTAGTGGTTGTGCTGTGGCTTGCGCTAGCTGCTGGTGTGGAAGGCTTGGTCGTAGTAGCTTGCGTTGACTTAGTAGTCGTCTTTGCTGCCTGGCTGGCTTTTGCACTGGAAGAAGCTGCCGGTGCAGATGCACTGCTGCTCTTAGCAGCGGCGCTAGTCTCCTGTGTCACCGTTGCCGAGACCTTATCGGTGCCAGCGGTCAGACTTTCCTTAGCAACCAGCTTTCCGTTCTCAATGGTTGGAATCTTTGGTGACCAAAAAGCCTTGAAGGCGGCAACCGGGATTGCATCGACCGCTGTCTTAGCGGCGTCTATCTTCGCCTGGTCTGGGTCACCGGTGGTGCTGGACTTCACCTTGGCAATGGCCGCCACTTCGTTATGAATCAGAGTGGCGTCATCTTGCTTCTGACTGACAAACTTCGCGTACTTCGACTTCAGACCGGTTAGAGTCTGTTGGAGCGCATCGTCTGAGTAAGTAAGATCCTTAATCACGCGCTTGTCCTTGAGCACAGCCTTGATCTCCGTGTTGACGGCGACCATCTGCTTAATCGCCGCAATGCGAGACTTGCTGACACGCAGCGTCTTCTTTTGCGCCTTGGTCAGATCGCCACGCAGCTTGTAGACCTTCTTGTACTGCTTGCCCGCAGCAGTAATCTTGGCTTTGGTCACCTTTTTGCTTGGCAGCTCATACTTCTTGCTGCTGAAGAGGCCTTGAACGTCCTTTGCTAGAGTCTAAACTGCAACAGTTGTGGTGTCCTTGGTGCTCGTCTTAGCTGCGGGTTTTGATCCGCAGCCCGCAAGCGTCAGTGCTGTCAGTAGAATCAGGCTACCCGCCGTGATTGTTGTCTTTTTCATTTTTCTCTCTCCCCCGTATCCTCGTGATTTATCCAACAGCCTATCCAATCAGCCAGGCGCTCTTCTCTATTGCGTCTTTTTGAGCTTCAGCTTTGCATCCAGATACCGTTGCTCCTCTCTAGGAAGCACCGGCCTGACTGCATCTGTTTCACCAGGTTTCAAAGCCGTTGTGTAATAACCATGGTCAATCATCTTGTAGCGAACGCCCTTGGCCAGCGTCTTGATTGGCCGCCCAAGGCCGTCAAATATTTGCTTTTCTTGTTCTTTGAGCATATTCCTCGTCCTCCTTAGCGGCTTACAAGGCAACACACTGTCCTGACTTTGGAGGATCGTCTTGTCGAGAGACGAAAGGGTTCCAGAACACTGTGCTGTCGTGTAAGCCGCCAAAGTAGTAACTTACACATGTACCGCTTCTGGATTCCTATCCAGAATCCAGAATGTATCAACGCGGTTGTCATGCTTCTTGTAGACTCTTGTCACCCCTGTGGCCAAGCGGGTTATGTTGCTCAAAATGCCAACTTCGGCGGCGGTGATTGGCTTCCCAATAGCATGCCGATACTGGGCGTAATCCTGATAGGTTGCGCTGCCTGAGTGCTGCTTTAGAAAGTCGGTGAGTTGGCTCGCCACTAATTGTACACGTTCTGTCTGTCGCATTGGCCTACCTCCTGTGATACATGATTTTGCGTGTGAAATATGCCTACGCTTAACACGTAGGGTTTAACGGTTTTTGCTACTTCTGTTTAATTTTTAGAGTACATATTATTTGGTTTTTGACTTCAGCATTTCATCCGGCTTTAGGCCCTGAGTCGGACTGACCTTAGCAGCTATGCTGCACGACAAGGGGCTTTTGGCGTGCGCCCCTACGACCTTTCCCGCCTTTTCATGTCCTCGCAATGGCATTCGCCGTCTAGCGATTAAGTGCAACGCTGATAATGCCAGCGCCCATCAAGTACCTTGCCGCCTAAGCGACTAGTGAGGTGGCTCGTTTTGAATCTGGGTCACGTCTTCTTGTAGTCTGCGTGGATCTCACGCGAATCTGTCCCCGGCTGAGTGTCCCGCAGTAAGAGTGACCAGAAGCGGGCAGGGATAAAGGTATTCAGTTGTCAAAGGACCAGCGCGCCTGCGGATAGCGGACGGTGCCACTAGTTCAACGCGTCATAGAGGTGGTGTGCTTGTTAAGCGCACGCATATTTCGCACACGATGTTGCTAGATTAGATTGCGCCTGGCGGTATCGTCGTCAGTTTGTCGCGCGGATGTTTCCGGTGCGCGATGGCACGATGCTGCGAGTTATACACGGTGCGGATACTGGGATAGACACGTTCCAGGAGCACGTGCTGGCCCTGGAAACGATCGTATAAGCGACCGTCACCCAGATTGATGAAATAGCGGTGATCCCAGGTGCGGATAGCAGCTGCGCTATGCACCAGTTCGTCAATGGCGACGTATCTTCCCATCTTCCCCACTCCTACTCTTGCTTCATGCAAAAATTGCAACCGAGTAAATTGCGATAGGTACGAAAAAAGGGAGGTTACAGACTTCCCTGTAACCTCCCTCGATGCATCCTTCACTCGCTGTTTCCCATGCGTGACGCGGGGTTTCCGCGTGTCTGCGTGTTAAACTTGAAATGCTGTGGATGCACAGTAGGGGGTAGTCACTCAGGAAGTTGCTTTTCCATCGTGTGACTCCGAATTTGCGCTTAAACCGGGTTGATAGCCCGGTCAGCACTTTCGGTTAGCCCACTTTTTTTGTGCCAGTGCGACACTCGCAATTTAAGCCTTCAGAATATCAGACCACTCGCAAAAGTCAACTGTAAATATTTTTCAATATTTTGTAAGCGCTATCCCAAAGGCAATTATGTTGCTTAAACCCTTGTAAAATCCCAACAATGCCAGGCTAAACTTCGTAAATCGAACACGCGTTCGGTTTACAATCTTATAATACCTCACAGTTTTACCAAGTCAAGCATTGGCCTTCTTGTGTTCACGTTGGCGCCGCCGGGCCCGGTTTGCTTCTCGCGCTTCCATCCGGGCCTGCTTACCCGTCCGCACGTCAGCAAAGCGATCTTGCAGGTCACGCAACGCCGCACGGTCTTCGTCGTCCTTAGCTTGAAGGTTGAGTTGGCGCACAGACTCGTTCTCAAAGATCTGCTTCATAGCGCCGTAGAGGTAATTGTCTACGTTGCGGATAGAGCGCTCGCTACGACCGTCAAGCTGGTCTTTCCAGCGCATAACAACACGTAGCAGCGCCTTGTTGAGTTCGTCTTGCAGGTCTTCAGTAACCAGGTACGTGTCGTATTCAAGCTCAGTGTCGCGTTTGGCGTTGAGGATAACCCCCACGCGCTCGCGGGCCTCCTTCACCGAGTGACTCCATTTGCCAATCAACTGAAGACTGCTGCGGCTCAAAATGTCACCAGACACTGATGGATCAATGCTGTCGGCGAAGTTATCGAGCAGCATTCTTTCAAGCACATCGTCTTGTTCAGGCGAAAGCTCGGACTTGAGCGGTTGGTTTTGCTCTGCTCCCTTTTCTGGTGTCGAAGACGCCGTGTTTGAAGAATCGGCACTCGAAGTCTCTTTAAGGTCTCTAGTAAGGTCTCTAGAAGAGTATAGTTCTAATTCGTGTGCGATTTTCGCATGTCCGCTATTACCAAGGGTTTGCGAGTCGTCAGATTGCGTCATCACCGGACGTGCGATTTTCGCACGTCCTTTATTGGCGGCATTATTCGGACGTGCGATTTTCGCACGTCCGCTATTATCAAGGGTTTGCGAACCTTCACCCTGCTTCACTGGGGTTGAATCGGCGATGTTCCGGTCTTCATGCGCAATCTGATAAACGTCCTCTGCGCTTGTCTCAGGTTTATGAAGGTATAACCGGTTAGGCTGGTTCAGCCCTACATGAACCTGAGATAGAAGCCCGGCCTGGATCAGCTCTTTCTTGATTTTGCTCAATTTGCCATCTTGGCAGCCAAGCATGTCTTTCATCCGCTCGTTGGTATAAGTGAAAAAGATATGGTTATCATCGTCAACCCAATGGTTAAGAACACTGTATGCAAAATGGCTTTTGAGAATGGCGAACGCCACCTTTGCATCGTTAGAAAGCGGTTTGTATAGCGGACTGGTGTAGAAGACTTTCGGAAGCTGGTAGTACGTTTCGCCGAATGCTTCGTTTGCTGAGTAGAATGGAAGCTGCTTGTGGCTCTCCATGATTCATTCCTCCTGTTTTGTGGGACATGCGAAAGAGTCCCCTGCGATTCCGCAGACGACTCTAATCACAAACAGAAGTAGTTCGAGGTAAATATAACCTGCCACATTCTATTGTGCAACTTTGAAGCAACCTCACTACCAAAATTCCAGAGAATGCGGTAGAATATCTTTGCAGAAGATTTTTTGGTTGCTCGGTCTACGGATCGGGCTTTTTTCATACCCAATTTTAACCGTATTCATGGCCTGAGTAAAGAAAAACCACAAGCAAAAAATACAAGCCCTTGATGAAGTGCTTTTACACCGCTGTTAATCGCCGGTACCAAAGTACTCTGGTACTAAGGTACTTCAGTACTAGGGTACCTTGGTACTATTCGTGGCCAAGGTATTGACATTTGAATAGTACCTTGGTACCTTAGTACTAAGGTACTCGGGAGGCGATGTGCCTTAGTGTCAAGTAAATTAGCAATTCTGACGAGCAGAAGATACCCACTTCAGGTTAACACGGTTTAGTACTAAGGTACCTTGGTACTAGGGTACCAAGGTGGAACGATTTGATTAGTACCTTGGTACTTTAGTACCAAGGTTGAAATATTCAGGAGGGTAGACAGAATGAAGACCACAGTTATTGCATTTGCAAATCAAAAAGGCGGCGTCGCGAAGACCACGACCGTTGCTGAACTGGGAGACATACTCTCACAGCACCTAGGAAAGAAGGTGCTAATGGTAGATATGGATCCACAAAGCAGCCTTACTCAGATACGTGGAGACTTGCCTCAGCTCACTCGGTCTGCGGTGCCAAATATGACTCAAGTGATGTTAAGAAAGGCCTCTATAAGAGAAGCAATTGTGCCAATCAAGGAAAACCTGTGGCTGGCACCGACGACCCTAGAATTGTCGGACGCTGAGTTGTCGCTGGTTCAAATGACATTACGGGAGCTGGTGCTTCGTGATGCATTGAAGACGCTCATGGAGGATCCTGATTTCCACTTTGATTACATCCTGATTGACTGCCCTCCGAGTCGTGGTTTACTGACCGTTAATGCACTGAGTGCCGCGGATGAAGTCGTGATCCCAGTTCAGGCTGAATATCAGGCTCTGCTGGGGCGGCAACTGGTGAAAAATACCATTTCGCAAGTGCAGAGCCAGATCAACAAAAATCTCAAAATTTACGGTTATGTCGTCACAATGACGCAGCATACCCTTCAGTCGAATGAGGCTTACCAGGTGTTGGAAGACGATTCCATTCAAATCCTGGCAGACATTCCCCGGTCGGTTAAAGTCGCCGATGCCAGCGTAAACCAAATTTCCACGTACGATATGGATAAAACAAATGCGGCAGGACTCGCTTATTTCAAGTTGGCAAAGAAATTAGTTCAGGAGGTCTAATATGGCTACAAAAAGGAAGAGTCTCAAGGATAATCCAATGGTAGTAGGCAATGGTATTCCCGATACCTTGTTTGGTAAGCCAGCAACAGGTGTGGCCGCACCTGCTCCAGAAAAGGCAGCTGCGGTAGAAGAGAAGGATGAAAAGCAGGTAAAGCTCACCCGCTTCGAGGATATACGAGCCTTTTACGCCAGTACCAAGGGCACCAAGCAGGTCAAGGTATATATGCCCGCTGAAATACAAAGCGCAATCAAAGCAAAGGCAGCGCAACAGGGGCAGTCAATGACTGAATTTGTTCTACACTTAATTCTGGAACATGCGCTGACTGATCGCGAAATCAAGGATGCCTACGACAAAGCGATGAACGCAAAGTAACTTTCGACCAACAGTACCAAAGTACCTTAGTACCTAGGCACTGTGATGATAAATTTGCGCATTCATCAAACGGCATAACGCGGGCAATACCTAGAAGGCTAAAAGTACTAAGGTACTTTGATACCTTAGTACTATCGTACCTTAGTACCATTGAGCCACAACAATTCAATCCCTTGCGCCAGTAGTGTACTTTTGACAGCATATTATACTATCGGTGCGAGAGAAGACGTCAGTTCGAGTGGGACGTGCACATTTACGCCTTTACACAAAGAAATGCACGCCAACCGGATCCAGGTACCAAAGTACCTAGGTACCTTGGTACTATAACGAAAAACTTTCGTGTTCAGCAAACAGCGCAATGTAGGCTATATGTAGCGGGATAAAGGTACCATGGTACTAAGGTACTTTGATACCTTGGTACCATCGTACCTTAGTACCGCGTGGCGAGCGTGGGCCAGTACTTGAGGCCCGTAGAGTGGCATTAACGGCGTATTGTAATAGCGGCGTGAGAGAGCATCCGGTTGAGGGTAGTGTGTACACTTACACCTTTACACAAAGTAGCAATAGAGGCCGTTGCGAAGGAATTGTGGCGTGTACATTTACACTTGTGTAAATGCAACTGCTGCGTGAGCGCACCCGCTCAGTCCAAGACGTAGGGTACCTTGGTACCAGCGTACTAAAGTACTAAAGTCCTGGCATACTTGCTTCGGCTGACGGATCAGCACTTTATGGCGCAGCCGGGGTGCCATGGCTGGGAATTAAAAGATTAGTGTGTACGTGTCAAGCTGGGAAGCGGCTGCTGCTCACCTGGCTAGGGGGAGAAACATGTCAGTAACAAAGAAGGATTTGTATGCAGCCTATGCAAAACACACCAAAGACGGGCTAGATGATCTACATGAGCCCGGCAGCGACCCGGATTGTGCCGTGTGCGATCAGATCAACTTGATCTCCTTGCAGCTTGATGGTCATCCTGACGCCACCAGCGCAGTTCAACTTGACATGGTTGAGACGCCGACGCAAAAGGCTATTCCTACTGTGTGGGAAGTAGAAGAAGATGATGGCTCCGTTAGCATCATCCGTACTGTCACCCATCGACAGGAACAGAGCGTGCTTGCCCGTGGTAGGCAACGACGGAGGATCAGTTCAAGTGAGGCCCGTAGGCTCGGTATCTCAATAGAAGGAACCAAGGTTACGACACTCGACCAGGCAATCAAGCGGATGGGCCGTGCGGGCGGTACTGTCGCAACCTGGGGTGAGGTAGAGCTTGCCAAGGGAACGGCATTGCGTAAACCGAGCCAGGCTGATCAGTATGTTCAGTTTGACGGCGTTAACCTCGCCGCGATCCAGAGGCTCGCTGACCCGGCGAACGCCCACTTCACCAAAAGGCATGACAAGATTCAAGTTGACGCTTATGCTGGCAGCAAGCAGCCAAGCTTCTCCTTGGAGGTTGGCGACATTCTGATTAGGCTCGCCACCGGCCGCCTCCTGGCCTTGTCACAAACGGATTTTGAAGCCCTTTACGATTATGACAGCCAGACTGGCTGGACGCTCGCGTAGCAGCGTCAAAGGAGGAATGGATGGCAAAGAAGATACAGATTAGTCGGCG
The DNA here is from genome assembly GCF_001436615.1 of Lacticaseibacillus camelliae DSM 22697 = JCM 13995. Taxonomy (NCBI): domain Bacteria; kingdom Bacillati; phylum Bacillota; class Bacilli; order Lactobacillales; family Lactobacillaceae; genus Lacticaseibacillus; species Lacticaseibacillus camelliae. The sequence continues at coordinate 6,163 of NZ_AYZJ01000024.1, read as the reverse complement.
GGACATGCTGGTACCAGGGCAACCACATAGAAAGGCTCCGGCGCCGGTAGAGCCGAAGCCAAAAAAGCCGAAGATTTCGGAGCGAGAAATAGAGCTGAAGCGGCAGCGAACCGCGTTGAACCGTGTGAAGCGCGAGTTGAGAGGACTAGTCGCCACAGCACCGAAGGACAAGAACCCGCAGCGTTACGCAGTATTGAAGCGGAACGCTACCATCGCAATAGCTTACTTTCTTAACGACGACGGCTCATTGAACCCGCACACCTACAAGTGGCTGGTCCCAGCAACGATTGACCTATCTAGTGCACGCTTCGGCCAGATCATCAAGGTGCCAGGGCGAGAGGGCCAGCCGCAGTCAGCACTTTACGCGTACAGCCACGTTGGACAACAGCGCCGCTATCGTAGCGGAAAGCTGGACCCGTTCGCCGAGATGCTGGCGTTGACAGGTGAGATGGCCACGGATGCGCAGATCAAAGCAATGGAACATCGAGTTACCGAACTGGGTGATAAGTTGGCGGCTCATCGCAACGAGTACGAGGGACACCGGAAGCTCACCCGAGCCGTCGCCCGGAAACGCAACCGGCTGCGAAACAAAGTTGGAAAACTAAGCGATAAGGTCAAAGACCTACAATAGAAAACGGAGGATGGGGACATGGAAGGCACAACGCAACTAACGAACTGGATTAGCTGGGCACTGGATATCGTGCTTGATAATCTACTGCGCATCTTGAACGCTCTTGGGTACCTAATCATCGCCCCATTTCAATATATCTTCTCGCACGTCGTGAAGCCCATGTTCAGCTACATCTTGCACGCTATCTTCGGTAACAGCCTACCAGGCGTTGCCATGTTCTTAGGCGTCCTGGTAGTGATTGTTGTGGCGTTCTGGGCGCTGTACGAGTGGCCAATGGTCGTGGGTGGCTTATTCCTGGCCCCTTTTGTCGGCGGGGTATTCGTGGCGTTGGGAAGCCTCTTTCGATTTGGCGCTAAGTCACTGATTGCTGCGGGTATTATCTGGATTTTCTGGCAAGGAATCAAGGCCGCCAATCGGTTGCTCTGTCGAGCGGACATGTGGGTAGCAGCAAAACGTGGTAGATAGAGGACCCTGTGGGGCCAGGTGCAGAATGAGTCGGCTTATCTGAAGGCAGTGTTGCTTACTCCTCGTATACCGTATACAAAAACTATGTATTGACATCGTTTGTTTCCAATCAACAAGAGCCGTCACCCGCTGGAGGTGGCGGCTCCTTTGCTGTCACATATAATTATGGACTAGTCATTAGGGTTGTCAGCACAGACTAGATAATGAGTCCTCGCAGACGCCACGCCGGAATCATCTTCAATAAGATATATATCGGAATTTAAAGTCTAACTTTCGGTTGACCGGAACTAATTACTCGGATATAATATCTGTGAAATGGGCTCTTAGGAACAGGCGCCAACCAAGGAGGAACTTTTATGTCCAGACAATACACCGCGAGTCTTTATATCTTGGTCCCAACACACAATGTTTATCACCCGCAAGGATCCGTGTACAAAGTTTCAATTGGGAACGAAAGCACCGCACGTGTTAACGGCTCGAGTGGAGTCAAACAGGATACCGGATTCCCTATGACTGGCAATAACGTAATTAAGATTCAACTGTTGGTCCCTAAGCAGGCGGGTCATAACCAGCCACGCAACATTAACGACTACAATATCCGCCCACGGCTCACGCTAAGTTACGCTTACTATCAAAACCCCGATACCGGAGAAACAGTCGATCAGTTTGCCGAAGTCAGTGACGCGGCCGCCTTTCTGCGACATTACTACCAAAGCACGCTTTCGCCTTCCATTCGGGAACAACTGACGGAGGCTGATATTACCCCAAACTATGAAGCCTACCGCGCCAAACAAGGGAATGAGGTTGCCAATGACTAAAGTTTATTTCTGGCGTGCCCCTTCCCGCGAAGTTGGCCGAACCTGGCTTACAGCAAGAATCTTCGGCACAGATGCCGTTGTTGTTCAAAATGCCTGGCCTTTGCGCCCGAAGATTCTTTATCAAGAAGCGCTGCGTCGATGGCCCAACAGACGTGATCGTCTCAAGCGTGACTACAAAACAATCATTGATATTCGACCTGGTGATGTCCTCATCCTTAAGGTAGGATGGCACTTTTACCGTTGCTCGGTTAGACAAGTCGATGGAGCCACGTGGCACTTTGCAGAGCGCCAATCGTATGCCGAGGCTCAGGCCCTCTTGTACGCAAATCTCGCTAATGTTACGCGGCTTCCATACATCCAGCTAATGACACTCCAATTTCGGCTTCTTATGCAGCACAAAACGCCTAGCAACCACACAATGATGGGGGTCAGTTAAATGCCCAAAGTGTATTGGTATAACCATAATCCAGTTGAAAAAACGGGAACGAAGGCACAAGCCGGACGACTATGGCTTAGATTTAGCATCGTTGGTATCGGATGGATTCGTGAAAACGAGCCAACGCAGCCACTTGACCTGTCACAATTTGTTTCGCGTGTAGCTCAGGATTGCAGCTCTGATGCTGAAAGAAACACCTTTAATCGCTTTAAGCCGAGCTTTGAACAAATGATTGCAACATCAGCCGGCGATATTGTCTGCATAGAAGTTAAGGGAGTGGTGTATGCTGGGCAGCTTCGCATTTCCAACGGCACACTTTGGCACTACCAACAACCGTCTCCTTCGGTTGACCAAACCGGTGCACACGTTTATGCGCACGTTGATCAATTTCTACCCATTGGCTCCGTTGACATGTACCAGCCGCTACCGATACGGCGAGCTGTCAATCTAGTCACCCAGCAAGCCGATCGTATTACGGCTGCTCTGTCTCACGCGCAGCAACTTGTAATAGACCAGAATCGTGCAGCTAAATAATCAAACGGTAGGGGCCAGAAGTGGCCCCGTTTTTGTACAGATCGCCCTTGCATTATACGAACGTATGTTCGTATAATGGAGTCAACAACAAGGGGGCAAAATTATGGAACGCAACGTCCCACGGGAGCTTTGGCTGTACCCGGATCGAGGCATGAAGAAGTGGCTTGGCTGGATCCTGAGTGATCACAGTGCCTATATGGAATCACAAGCGATAGATGAAAAGCCAATACCAGAGAAGCCGGAACAGAAGGCCAGTGTGATTGACCAGGTTCTTCAGACCGCCTGGGAGCGGGGGCAAGTCGTGGCAATCCAGCTTAACGCCCTGTACGACGGGCAATACCGGCGAGACCTGGAAGGGCCAATTCTTGGCTACGCTGATGGTCAAATCTACCTTCAGCGCAAAGATGGCCTGGTGCTGCCGGTACAGGTTGAGGACATCCGGCATATCGACGTGCTGGATGCAACCAAGTGGTGGCACCAATGAGCACGCCGTTAGACGACCCGCAGCGTTTGCCAATCCATGACATCATGTGCATTGACTGCAAGTCCTTCTACGCCTCTACTGAAGCCATCAGACGCGGCGAGTTTCCGCTCGCCGCCAAGGTGGCGGTGCTCAGCAATGAAGAGAGTAACGGCGGCCTGGTGCTAGCGGCAAGTCCCAATACGAAGCGTGATTACCACGTTAAGCTAGGCACCCGGCGCTTTGAAATCGACGATCAGATGGATATTGAGCTGGTGGAGCCACGCATGGCAGACTACATCAAGCTCAATTACAAGATCAATCGCGTTTACCGTTCCTTCACTGATGATAACCACTGGTACCCATACTCGGTTGACGAGTCATTCATCGACGTGACCCGCAGCCATAGCCTTTTTGGCAGTAACGAGGAGATCGCGGCTAAGATCCAGGAAGAAGTCTTCCAGAAGTACGGAATCATCACCACGGTTGGCATTGGCCAGAACCCGCTGCAAGCCAAACTAGCCTTAGACAACGACGCCAAGTACCAAGAGCCATGGCGAGCAAGCTGGACATACGAAGACGTGCCCGAAACCATCTGGCAGATCAAGAATCTAACCGACTTCTGGTCGATAGGCGACAAGACCGCCGCTAAGCTGGAGGCCATCGGCATTCATTCCATCTATGACCTGGCTCATGCGGATCGGGGCAAGCTGCATGCCAGGTTTGGCGTCTTAGGTGACGCGCTTTTCTTTCACGCCTGGGGCATCGACTATTCAGACCTAACGAAGCGCTACCTGCCCCGACCGGAAAATAAGGGCTACGGCAACTCTCAGGTGCTCATGCGGGACTACGTTACCAAACGCGATATTGAAGTGGTGTTGAGCGAAATCGCAGATCAAGTTGCTACCAGGCTACGAAAGCACCACGTTCAGGGTGAGGTGGTCAGCGTCGGCATTGGCTACGCGAATGCTGAAGAGCGTGGGTTTGGCGCCCAAATGCACATCGACGCCACCAGCCGCTCAGACGACATCATCAGCGCGGCCCGCCGCTTGTTTGAAAGCAAGTGGAACGGCCAGCCGGTGAGGAACGTCTCAGTCCGTGTCAATCGCGTCAGCAAGGCCGCAGGGTTTCAGCTCAACCTCTTTGACCCACCAGAGAAGCAGACTGCTGACATGGCCCTTGATCAGGTCGTAGACAAAATCCGGAGCAAGTACGGCTACAAGTCACTGGTGCGCGGATACTCGAAGGAAGCAGGCGGCACCGCAATCGACCGGGCCGGGCTGGTAGGAGGCCATCATGGATAACAAAGACGATCAGCGCATGTATCACATCATTCACACCATGCAGGAAAATTACGAGAAATACTTCACCCGCAAATATCGCTACCGGTACTGGCTGGTCGTGGTAGACAATCACTTTGAGGATATTTACTCGATCTTTCTCTACACGCAAAAGCAGCGAACGCAGCTGCTCCGCAGTTACGAGTTAGTCCATTTCAAACGGGATCCCGAAGATTACCGATATGTCATGAACAATCTCCGCGAGTGGAGCAATCTCTCAGTAGAATATCGCGACACAAAGCGCTTGATTCACCCAGGAACAGATATTGTGCAGGACACGACCCATGGCCATAGCGCCCGCAACCAGACGCACGCACCGTGGCGGCCGAGTCAAGGCACTAACTAGGAGGAACCGATATGGCAACAAAAAAAGTAACCATGCGCGAGGCACACGAAGTTTCAGGCGAGAAGGATCGCAAGGTAGCGCTAGACACAGCCCTTAGCAAAATCAAGAAACAGTTTGGCGACGGTGCCGTCATGCGCATGGGCGACAAGTCGCTCACCAACATCGACGTCTCTTCTACCGGCATTTTGTCTCTAGATATTGCCCTTGGTGTCGGTGGGTTTCCAAAGGGCCGAATCATTGAGATCTATGGCCCTGAAAGTTCAGGCAAGACGACCATCGCTCTTCAGGCGGTGGCCAGTGTACAAAAGGCTGGAGGCACTGCTGCGTATATCGACGCTGAAAATGCGATGGATCCGAAATATGCTACGGCGCTTGGCGTCAACATTGACGAGCTATTGCTGTCCCAGCCAGATACCGGCGAGCAAGGGCTGGAGATTGCGGACGCTTTGGTTCAGTCCGGGGCAGTGAGCATCCTGGTGGTCGATTCTGTGGCCGCACTGGTGCCCGCAGCTGAAATCGAAGGTGAGATAGGTGATAGTCACGTTGGCCTTCAGGCCCGTATGATGTCTCAAGCGCTGCGTAAGCTCACGGCTACCGTTTTCAAGACACAAACCATCGTGATCTTCATTAACCAGTTACGGGAAAAGATTGGCGTCATGTTCGGAAACCCTGAGACCACGCCTGGCGGCCGAGCGCTCAAGTTCTATTCAACCATCCGCCTTGAAGTGCGGCGAGCACAGGCAGTCAAGGATGGAACTGAGGTTGTCGGCAATACGACTAAAATCAAGGTAACCAAAAACAAGGTGGCGCCACCGTTTAAGTCAATCGAAACCACGATGAGCTATGGCCATGGGATCAGCCATAACGGGGATATGATTGCGCTTGGCGTGGACGAGAAAGGTCCTGCTTCCGGGATTATCAAAAAGAGCGGCTCCTGGTATTCATACAACGATGAGCGGCTGGGCCAGGGCGCAGTGAATGCAGAAGCATACCTGGATGCTCACCCGGAGATGAGCAAAGAAATCGAAGGGGCCATTCGGGCAAAAGCTTTTCCGGAAACTGTTAACGCAGTAAATCTCCTCAATTTTCAAGTCAAGTGCAACGATGATAACGAATCCTTGATAGTGGTCTAG